>DATGHI010000051.1:0-6324 GCA_035308065.1 Gammaproteobacteria bacterium
CGGAATCGTCGCAACACAATTCCCGTTCGCGGCGCAGGTCACGGGAAATCCACCGCACCACCGGGTGGTAGAACAACAGGGTCTCCACTGCCACCTGCATCAGGTTCACGAGGTAGTCGAGACGGCGGATGTGGGATAGCTCATGGGCCAGGACCATCTCCAATTGCAACGCTGTGAGTCCAGTGAAGGCGTAGGGAGGCAGCAGTATCACGGGCTTGAGCCAGCCCACGACGCAAGGTACAACGACCTTGGCCGTGACCATGAGGCGGATGCGCACCCGCACACCGACCCTGAGCGCCAGGCGCGACAAGGTCTCCTGCCAGACTTCAGGTGCGGGCACAGCCTCGCGGCGGGTGAGGATGCGGGCCCGGCGCCAGGCCACGAAGGATTTGAGCGCCATGAGCGTCACGCCCGCGCACCAAGCCGGCACAGTCCAGGGGATGAGCGGATGCAGAGCCTGTCGCAGCAGGCCCAGGAACGTGGGTTGTACCGGTGTCGCGATACTGCGCATACCTTCTGCGACGCCTATCAAAGTCGGTGTCGCCACCGGGGCCGCCTGCAGATACATGAACGTGGCCACCGGCAGTGCGGCGAGGATCGCGAGGGTGCCGAGGCTTAAGCTATAGCGTGCCTGGGGAGATGCGCCGTTGAGCAGCGGGCGTACACAGGCATAGGCGGCTCCCACGAGCAGGCCCTGCCAGAGGAAATGCACCAGGGTCCAGCCCAGGTGATAGGCCAGCGGCGAATCGAGCAGGCTGCCTAGGGCGTTCACTTATGCTGTTCCTCAAGTTCGTTGAGACGGGCACGAATCATGGCAAGCTCCTCCTGGGTCGCGGGCTTGCCCGACCCCAGGGCCTGCATGACGAGTTCCGCGGAGGAACCTTCGAAGACCCGGTCCAGGATCTTGCCGAGGAAACGCTTCTGTGCGCGACGTTGACTCAAAGATGCGGCGTAGACGTGGGCGCGTTCGGAAGCATCGCGTTTCACCAGGCCCTTCTGGTGCATGATCTGCAGGGTGGTGAGCACGGTGGTATAGGCCACCGGATTGTCACGTGACAGGATCTCATGCACCTGGCGTACGGTGGAGTCCCCCTGTTGCCAGAGCACGCGCAGGACCGCGAGTTCTGCTTCAGTGGGTTCCGGCAAGTGCGTGACCGGGTTAGGTCGTCTCGGTGACATGTGGCGCCGCTCCTCTGGAGATTTTAGTGCCTGCCTCTGACGGGGCATCGCTGGTTCCAGTATAGTCCAGCTACTAGGGACCTAGTACACCCCGCTTGCAAAATCCCTGGGGAGGACTAGAATACTATTTTATTAGTAGATCATCCGGGGGCGTAAGCCCTGCAAAAGCCTGGAGAAAATGCCCATGACGAAGCTGACCCTGGCCTGCGGCCTGATCATCACCCTCGCGGCCTGCGCCTCCAATCCGCCTCCGGCCGCGATGGCCGCGACTGCGGCTCCCGCCGCGGGTACGCTGGCGGCCGCCCCCGCCGCCACCCAGGCTACGGCCCAGGCTGCCAAGCCCAAGCTGATCTGTGACGACACCAGCCAAATCGGTTCGCACATGGCTCAGCGCATCTGCATGACTCCGGAACAAGCGGAGGCGCGCCGCAAGGCTGCCCAGCAGGCAGCTCAGGAATTCCAGATGCAAAGTAAGCAGTCTTGTCCGCAATCGGGTTGCGGAACGCCTCCGCGCTGAAGTCAACGCGCGCCGCGTCGCGCGTGTAGATCCCCAGCATAGCCGGTTACAATACCGGCTATGTTATTTATGGGGGAGCCCGTGGCCACCCGTTTTCGCGATGTTGAACTGCATGCCCCCACCGGACCAACGCTGAGCTGCAAGGGCTGGCAGCAGGAAGCCGCCCTGCGCATGCTGCATAACAACCTGGATCCCAAGGTCGCCGAGAACCCGAAGGAACTGGTGGTGTATGGCGGCATCGGCCGGGCGGCCCGGGATTGGGAGTGCTTCGACGCTATCGTCGCTACCCTGAAGCGCCTGGAGGACGACGAGACCCTGTTGATCCAGTCAGGCAAGCCCGTGGGTGTGTTCAAGACCCACGCTGCCGCGCCACGGGTGCTCATCGCCAACTCCAACCTGGTGGGCAAGTGGGCCACCTGGGATCATTTCTTCGAGCTGGACCGGCAGGGCCTCATGATGTTCGGCCAGATGACGGCCGGCTCATGGATCTACATCGGTTCCCAGGGTATCGTGCAGGGCACCTACGAGACCTTCGCCGAGGCAGTCCGCCAGCATTACAAAGGAAACGCACAAGGCAAGTGGTTGCTCACCGGCGGCCTTGGCGGCATGGGCGGCGCCCAGCCCCTGGCGGCGGTGTTCGCGGGGCTCAACTGCCTGGCGGTGGAAGTGGACGAGAGCCGCATCGACAAGCGCCTCGCCACCGGCTACCTCGACTACAAGGCCACGAGCCTCAAGCAGGCGCTGGAAATGCTCAGGAAGGCCGCGGCGCAGGGCGAGCCCAAGTCGGTGGGGCTCTTGGGCAACGCCGCCGAGGTCTTCGAGGAAATATTGAAGGGCGATTATCCACCCCACCTCGTCACCGACCAGACTTCCGCCCATGATCCCCTCAACGGCTACATCCCGGTGGGCTATTCGCTCGCCCAAGCGGCGGAACTGCGTAAGGCCGATCCGAAGAAGTACGTGGAACTGGCCAAGCAGTCCATGGCGAGGCAGGTGCGCGCCATGCTGGGATTCCAGGCCAAGGGCGTCCCTACTTTCGACTACGGCAACAACATCCGCGCCATGGCCCAGGACGCGGGCGTCACCAACGCCTTCGACTTCAAGGGTTTCGTGCCCCTCTATGTACGCCCGCTGTTCTGCGAAGGCATGGGGCCGTTCCGTTGGGCAGCGCTCTCGGGTGACCCGGAGGACATCTACCGGACCGACGCCAAGGCCAAGGAGCTGTTCCCGGAGAAGCAAGAGCTGCATCGCTGGCTGGACATGGCACGGAAACGCATCCATTTCCAGGGCTTGCCGGCGCGCATCTGCTGGCTGGGGTACAAGGAACGCCACCAGCTTGGCCTCGCCTTCAACGAGATGGTGAGGAAGGGCGAGCTCAGGGCGCCGGTGGTCATCGGCCGCGATCACCTGGATTCCGGCTCCGTGGCCTCGCCCAACCGCGAGACCGAAGGCATGCGCGACGGCAGCGACGCTGTGGCCGACTGGCCCATCCTGAACGCGCTGCTCAACACCGCGAGTGGCGCCTCCTGGGTGAGCTTCCACCACGGCGGCGGTGTAGGCATGGGCTACGCGCTGCACGCCGGCGTGGTCATCGTCGCCGACGGCAGTGAGCGTGCGGAACAGGCGCTGCGACGGGTCCTCACCAACGACCCGGGCACCGGCGTCATGCGACATGCGGATGCGGGTTACCCGCGAGCCGCGGAGGTGGCCCGCGAACGCGGTCTCGACCTGCCCATGCTCAGAATCCGCTGAGGGCCCCGGCGCACGCATCCCATGCTCCTGGACCTGAACGCGGACGTGGGGGAGGAGTGCGGCGACGACTCCACCCTCATCCCGTTGCTCACCAGCGCCAACGTGGCCTGCGGCGCCCACGCGGGCGATGCTGCGGTCATGCGTCGCACCGTGGATCTTTGTCTCGCGCACGGCGTGCACGTGGGCGCCCACGTCTCCTATCCCGACCGGGAGAATTTCGGCCGCCGTGATCTCGCGCTGACGCCCGGGCAGATCACTGCCAGCGTCAACGAACAGTTGCAGGCTTTGTCTGAAGTCGCGCGGGCGGCCGGTACCCGTTTCACCTACGTCAAGGCGCACGGCGCTCTCTACAACCGCATGGCAGACGACGGCGCCACGGCGGACGCGGTCATCGCCGCGCTTCGCGCCTTCGATCCTACGCTCGTGCTGCTGACGCTGCCGCAGTGCATCGCCATGCAGCGGGCCCGCGCGCAAGGGCTCGAGGCGGTGGGCGAAGCCTTCGCGGATCGAGCCTACCGTGAGGACGGCCGGCTCCAGCCCCGCCGCGAGGCCGGCGCGGTGCTCACGGACACGGCCACCGTGGCCGTCCGGGCCCTGGCCTGGGCGCGTGACGGCGTGATGCCGAGCGCCAGCGGCAGGTCGTTGAAGATTCAGGCCCGATCCCTCTGCGTGCATGGCGACACGCCGGGGGCCGTGGCCCTGGCGAAAGCCCTGCGCACTGTGCTCCTGCAGGCCGGCGTCGAATTGAAGGCCTTCGCGTGAACGTCCGTTACATGGGAGACAGCGCGCTCCTGGTGGAGACCGGTGATGCTGCCGCGGCCCAGGAATTGCGCCGTGTCCTCCGGGAACTCACACTGCCGGGTCTCCGCCAACTGGTGCCGGGCGCCACTTCCCTGTTGATCGTGGTCAACCCCCTGCTCACCGACCTCGACGACTTGGCGCGCAGACTGCCTGAGCTGAGGCGCACTCCTGCAGAGGCCCTGCCACCGAGGCAACATGAGTTCGGCGTGCGCTATGACGGCGCCGATCTCGACCCCGCGGCCCGTATGCTCGGCATGGATACGGCGGAACTGGTGCGCCGTCACACCGCGCCCGCCTATACGGTGGCGTTCCTGGGTTTTGCCCCGGGCTTCCCCTATCTCACGGGCCTCGACCCGCTGCTCAGGCTGCCGCGTCGTGCCGATCCACGTCTCCAGGTGCCCGCGGGCAGCGTGGCGCTGGCCGGGGAATTCTGTGGCATCTATCCCATGGCCACGCCCGGGGGCTGGCACGTGCTCGGCCGTTGCGAGGCGCGCCTCTTCGATCCGGGCCGGAGTCCGCCGGCCCTGCTGGCGCCCGGCGACCGGGTGCGCTTCAAGGCCCGGTCGTGATCGAGATACTGCGACCGGGGCCGCTTACTACTGTCCAGGACCTGGGACGGGCCGGCTACAGCCACCTGGGTGTGCCCGAAGCGGGGGCGGCGGACGCCTTCAGTCTGCGCATCGCCAACCGTCTCGTGGGCAACCTCGACGATGCCGCGGCCCTGGAGATGACCGGGGAAGGTTCGAGCCTGCGCTTCGAGACGGACGGCTTCGTGGCGCTCACGGGCGGCCGGCTGGAGGCCACGCTGGATGACGCCCCGGTGCCCATGTACCAGACGCTTGCGGTGAAGGCAGGTACCGTGCTCGAGTGCGGACGCATCACCTTCGGCTGGCGCAGTTATCTCGCCGTGGCCGGCGGCATCCGCACAGCGGCGGTATTAGGCAGTGTCTCGACGGATACCCTGGCGGGCCTTGGAGGCGTTCCCCTCGCTGCCGGTCAGCATCTCGAGACGGGTGCCCACGCCGGCGCGCCGGCGTTCTACATGCGCCATCCACCTTACTATCCCCAGGCGACGGTCCTACGTGTGCAGGCGGGTCCCCAACAGGACTGGTTCAGCGCCGATGCACGCAGGCTCTTCGCCACCTCCGCTTTCCGCGTTCTCTCCCGCAGCGACCGAACCGGCGCGCGCCTGGAAGGCCCGGTACTGGCACACGATCGCGATATGGAACTCCCGTCCATGGGCGTGACCATGGGTGCTGTCCAGGTACCGCCCTCGGGGCAACCCATCGTGCTGCTCGCCAATCACGGCGCCACAGGCGGCTATCCGCTGATCGCCAACGTGATCTCCGCGGACATCGGCGCAATGGCGCAGCTCGCACCCGGTGCGGAACTGCGCTTCTCGGAAGTGAACCGCGAAACGGCGCTGGAACTGCTGCGCGAACAGGAAACCCGCCTGGACACGAGCCTGCTCGGCGCCGATCCCGCACTCCTGGCGGCGAGGGCGCTCATGGTGCTGGCTGGACAGCACACGAGCCTCAAGCAAGCCGCCGTCGCCGACGGGGTGCGGCGCATCCGCATCAGGCGGGGCGATTGAGGCTTCACTTATAATGACGGCGTGAGTCCCGCCGCCCGCATCATCGTCTGCTGTGTCCTGCTGCCCACAGTCCTCGCGGGTTGCGCAGAGTGGCCCGAGCAGCCGCCCCCGGAGGCAGTGACCACGGCGCCTGCGCCAGCCGGCAGCGGTCTTGGCGAGAAGGTAGCCGCCCTCGTCAAGCAACAACTGGGCGTGCCCTACGTGTTCGGCGGCCACAGCCCCCGGGGCTTCGACTGCAGTGGCCTCGTGTACTACGTCTACGGCCAACTGGGTGTGAGCCTGCCCCGCACGGCGGAGTCGCAGTTCAGCCGCATGCCGCAGGTGCAGCTCGAAGCCCTTCAGCCCGGCGACCTAGTGTTCTTCAACGGCGATCCCACCGGATACATGCATGTGGGCATCTACATCGGCGACGGCTGGTTCGTGCATGCGCCGGGCATGGGCAAGGCCGTCACGGGCGCCAAGTTGGATAACGTCTATTGGA
>DATGHI010000052.1:0-2149 GCA_035308065.1 Gammaproteobacteria bacterium
CTCAAACCATCGAAGGGGTCGTGCGTCGGGTGAAAGCCGTCTTCCTGTCCTGCCTCGACGTGATGCTGCTGCGCGTGGGTCCGCAGGTCTTCCCGCGTTCGCGGATACTGCTGGGTTTCATGCTGCTCGCCTACTTCCTCACCGATGTGCTGGACGCCTGGCTTTACGGTTACAGTGCCGTCCCGGTGCTGCTGCAGAGCGTGCTGGACGCGGGCATCTGGGTGTTCTTCTATCTGCTGCTTCTGGGCGCATGGTCGGTGCTGCCGCGGCTCGAGCAGACGCTGACCGCCTGGTTCGGCGCGGGCGTGCTCTTCAACCTCTTATCGATACCGGTGATCCTCGGGGATGTCCTACTGCCGGGTGCGGACGCCCAGGCCTGGCTGTTCCTGCCCAAATTCGCCCTGATCCTGTGGCCTATGATGGTGATGGCTTACCTGCTGCACCATGCGCTGCGGACCGGATATGCCCTCGCGGTGGTGCTGGCCGTGGTCTGCGGACTGATGAATATCGGCCTTCTCTATTACCTGTTCCCCGTGGCCTGAGACATGCGCATCCATATCCTCGGCATCTGCGGGACTTTCATGGGCGGCATCGCGGCGCTTGCCCGGGAACTCGGCCACGAGGTGGAGGGCTCCGACAGCGGTGTCTACCCCCCCATGAGCACCCAACTCGAGGCCCTGGGGATACGCCTGCACGATGGCTACAAGCCCGAGCACCTCGAACCCGCCCCGGACGTGGTGGTGGTGGGCAATGCCCTGTCCCGGGGCAACCCGGCGGTGGAAGCCCTGTTGGCGGAGGGCTTGCCCTATCAGTCCGGCCCCCAGTGGCTGTTCGAGAACCTGCTCAAGGACCGTCACGTCATCGCCGTGGCCGGCACCCACGGCAAGACCACCACCACCGCCATGATCGCCTGGATACTGGAATCCGCGAAGCTCACCCCCGGCTTCCTCATCGGCGGGGTGGCGCCGGACTTCGGTGTCTCGGCGCATCTAGGCAAAGGCAAATACTTCGTGGTGGAAGCGGACGAATACGACACTGCGTTCTTCGATAAAGGTGCGAAATTCCTGCACTATCGGCCGCGGACCGTGGTGCTGAACAACCTGGAATACGACCACGCGGACATCTTCCCTGACCTCGCCAGCATCGAGAACCAGTTCCATTACCTGCTGCGCACGGTGCCGGGCAACGGCCTCTTGGTGGTGAACGGCGCCGATGCCGCCCTCAAGCGGGTGCTCGCGCGCGGCGCCTGGACGCCGTGCCAGACTTTCGGCGCGCCCGGCGCGGACTGGCGGGCGACGGACATGGCCGCGGACGGCAGCGCCTTCGACGTGTCGCACGAGGGCAGCAAGGTCGCGTCGGTGAAGTGGAGCTTGCTCGGCGGACACAACGTCAGCAACGCGCTGGCGGCCATGGCCGCCGCGGCGCACGTGGGCGTCACGCCCGCGCAATCCGCGGAGGCGCTGGGGCGCTTCCAGGGCGTGAAGCGTCGCCTCGAGGTCCGCGCCCGCGTCGACGGCGTCACGGTCTACGACGATTTCGCCCATCATCCCACCGCGGTGGCGGCGACGCTCGCGGCCCTGCGCGCCCGCATCGGCGAGGAACGCATCATAGCGGTGATGGAGCCGCGCTCCGCCACCATGAAGCTCGGCGTGCACAAGGACGCCCTGGCCGCCTCGCTGGAAGGAGCGGACCGAGTGTTCGTCTATCAGGCTCCCAAGCTGCCATGGGACGTGAACGGCGCCCTGCGCCCCCTCGGTACACGCGTCAGCGTCATCCAGGATATCGATGCGCTCACGGACGCGGTCATGGCTGAAGTGCTGCGCGGCGACCATATCCTCATCATGAGCAATGGCGGCTTCGGCGGCTTTCATGACAAGCTGATTGATCGCCTTGAGCGCAACGCGGCTCCACGCTGCTGACCGTGTCCGAGATCGCGCTGTTCCCGCTCAACGCTGTGCTGTTCCCCGGCGGTGCCTTGCCGCTGCGCATCTTCGAGACCCGTTACCTCGACATGGTGAGCCTCTGCCTAAAGGAGAATCAGGGTTTCGGCGTCTGCCTGATCAAGGAGGGCGGCGAGACCGGGGCCGCCAAGTTCCACGGCACCGGCACGCTGGCGGAGATCGGCGACTGGAGCCGCGGCGAGGACGGC
>DATGHI010000053.1:0-2275 GCA_035308065.1 Gammaproteobacteria bacterium
ACGACCTTTGGCTTTCTGGGTCTCGTCCCCATCCACCACCTCCGCCACCCGCTCGAAACGGCTGAAGAAGCCCGGCACGTCCGGCCCAAGGTTGATGAGCAGATGGAAGCCCTCGCCGGGTTCCACGTCGTGGCCGATATGTACCGGCGCATCCTCGCCCTCGCCGGCGAGCACATGGGGCAGGAAGCTCCCGTCGCGGAAGGTCCACATGAGATCGTCCAGTTCCCGTGCCGCGCCGTCGCCTGGGGCATGAACGAACACCCGATGGCCGAGAGCGAAGGCCTTCTCTGCGAGCCGACAGGCGAACAGCATGCGGCTGCGTGGCGCCGTCTCTGGAAGTATATAAAAGTCGACCTGGGTCATGTCTGATCGAGCAGATATTGCACCAGGAGCGGCACTGGCCGCCCGGTCGCGCCCTTCTCGGCTCCGCTTTTCCAGGCGGTGCCGGCGATGTCCAAGTGCGCCCAGGTCATGTTCTTGGTGAAACGCGACAGGAAACAGGCGGCGGTGATGGCGCCGCCTTCGCGACCCGCGATGTTGGGGAAGTCGGCGAAGTTGCTCTTCAGCCCTTCCTGGTATTCATCGTAGAGCGGCATCGGCCAGGCACGGTCGTCGGCCTTGTCGCCCGCCAGCTTCAGGGATTGCACCAGGCGCTCATTGTTGCCGAACAGGCCCGAGACCACATTGCCCAGCGCAATCACGCAGGCGCCCGTGAGTGTCGCCATGTCGACGATGGTGGCGGGCTTGAAGCGTTCCGCGTAGGTGAGGGCATCGCACAGGATCAGGCGGCCCTCGGCATCGGTGTTGAGGATCTCCACCGTCTGGCCCGACATCGTCCTGACGATGTCGCCCGGGCGGCTGGCATCGCCGCCGGGCATGTTCTCGGCGGTGGGTACCACGCCCACCAGATTCTTCCTGAGACCGAGCTGCATGGCGGCCTTGAGCGCGCCGAATACGCTGGCCGCACCGCACATGTCGAACTTCATCTCGTCCATGGAGGCCGCGGGCTTGATGGAGATGCCGCCGGTGTCGAAGGTGATGCCCTTGCCCACCAGCACGTGGGGCTTCTGGCCCTTGGCGCCGCCGTGGTACTCCATGACGATGAGCTTCGGCGCCTGGCGGCTGCCGCGTGCCACCGACAGGAGTGCGCCCATGCCGAGCTTCTTCATCTGCGCGGCTTCCAGCACCGTCACCTTGAGTTTCGTGCCCTTGGCGAACTTACGCGCCTGCTCTGCGAGATACGCCGGAGTGCAGACGTTCGGCGGCAGATTGCCGAGGGTACGTGCGAGGGAGACTCCCTCGGCGACCGCCCTGCCGGTGCGCACGCCCTCGTCGGCGGCCTTTGCTTGGTCGCGGGAGCCGATCAGCAGCGTCAGTTTTTGCAGCGAGGGTTTGTGCTTATCCTTGGACTGAGCCTTGAATTCGTCGAAGCGGTAGGCGGCTTCCTCGGCGGCTTCCACGGCGTGGCGTGCGAGCCAGTATGCGTCGGCGTCCTTTACCGTCAGTAGCGTGAGGGTACTCGCGGCTTCCTTGATACCGGCATCGTTCAGGGCGCGTACCGCCCGCAACATCACCTTTCGGTAACCGCGCGCCGTCAGATCCTTTTCCGCTCCGAGCCCCACCAGCAGCACCCGTTCGGCACCGGATTTCGGCACGTCGAACAACATCAGGGTCTGGCCGCTGCGGCCTTCGATGACGCCGCTATGGATCAGCCTGCCGATGTAACCATGGCTCGCCTGGTCCAGCGCCTGGGTCGCCGCCGGCAACTTGCCACCCTCGAACACCCCCGCAATCAGGCAGGGGCTGTTATGAGTTTCGGCGGCGGTCTTCACGGAAAATTGCATGCGGATCTCCCGGTCGATGATTCGGGTTGTCGCCGTGTCGTATCATAGTTCCCGGCGGCGCGCCACTCCCTCTGGAAAGACTACGCGGGCCGACATTCTAACCCATCACCAAGCGTTGAACGGAGCACGTGGGACGCATGATACGCATCGTGGACCGGTATCTTGCCAAGGAAGCGGCGCTGACCGTGGGCGCAGTCACCGGCGTGCTCCTGCTCATCCTGCTGAGCAACAAGTTCGCCGGGCTCTTGGGTGATGCGGCGGCGGGCAGGTTACCGCGCGACACGGTGTTCACCCTGCTTGGGCTCGCGTCCATCAAGTTCTTCATCGTGGTGGTGCCGGTGTCGCTGTTCCTGGCCATCATGCTGACCTTGGGGCGCCTCTATAGGGATAGTGAGATGACCACGCTCATGGCCTGTGGCGTGGGACCGGCT
>DATGHI010000054.1:0-3661 GCA_035308065.1 Gammaproteobacteria bacterium
CGCCTCGCCGCCAAACTTCTTGGACTGCACCACCGTCAAGGCCGCCGTCAGGGTGGTCTTGCCATGGTCCACGTGGCCTATCGTCCCCACGTTCACGTGCGGCTTGGTACGCTCGAATTTTGCCTTGGACACGGTTGCTACCTCGTCGATGATCTATTTATTGGGTTGATCAGGATGCTTTCTTGATGACCGCTTCGGCCACGTTGGCCGGGGTCTCCATATACTTCTCGAACTCCATGGAATACGTGGCGCGGCCCTGGGTCGCGGAACGCATGGAGGTGGCGTAGCCGAACATCTCGGCCAGCGGCACCTCGGCGCGCACGATCTTGCCGGCAGGCGAGTCTTCCTGGCCCTGGACCTGGCCGCGGCGGCGATGCAGGTCGCCGATGATGTCGCCCAGGAAGTCTTCCGGCGTCACCACCTCGACCTTCATAATCGGCTCGAGCAGCACCGGCTTGGCCTTGCGGCAGCCTTCCTTGAAGCCCATGGAGCCCGCGATCTTGAACGCCATTTCGTTCGAGTCCACGTCGTGGTAGGAGCCGTCGAAGATGGTGACCTTGATGTCCACCACGGGGTAACCCGCGAGCACGCCGTTCTTCAGGGCCTCCTGGATGCCCTTGTCCACGGCCGGGATGTACTCGCGCGGCACCGCGCCGCCGACGATGCCGTTCTCGAACTCATAGCCCTTGCCCGGCTGCTGCGGCTCGATCTTGAGCCACACGTGGCCGTACTGGCCGCGGCCGCCGGACTGGCGCACGAACTTGCCTTCGGACTCCACCGCCTGGCGGATGGTCTCACGGTAGGCTACCTGAGGCTTGCCGACGTTGGCCTCGACCTTGAACTCGCGCTTCATGCGGTCGACGATGATCTCGAGGTGCAGCTCGCCCATGCCAGAGATGATGGTCTGGCCGGATTCCTCGTCGGTGTGCACACGGAACGACGGGTCTTCCTGCGCCAGCTTCTGCAGCGCGATGCCCATCTTCTCCTGGTCGACCTTGGTCTTGGGCTCCACGGCCACGGAGATCACAGGCTCCGGGAACACCATCTTCTCGAGAATGATGATCTTCTCGGGATCGGTGAGCGTCTCGCCGGTGGTCACGTCCTTCAGGCCCACGGCGGCGGCGATATCGCCGGCGCGGACTTCCTTGATCTCGTTGCGGTTGTTGGCGTGCATCTGGAGGATGCGGCCGATGCGCTCCTTGCGCGACTTGATCGGGTTGTACACGGTGTCGCCCGAATTCAGCACGCCGGAGTACACCCGGAAGAAGGTCAGCGTGCCCACGAACGGGTCCGTCATGATCTTGAACGCAAGCGCGGAGAACGGCTCGTCGTCCTTCGGATGACGCTCGGCCGGAGTGTTGTTCTTGTCGTCCAGGTTGCCCTTGATGGCGGGCACGTCGATGGGCGCAGGCAGGTAGTACACCACCGCGTCCAGCATCATCTGCACGCCTTTGTTCTTGAACGCGGAGCCGCACAGCATCGGCACGATCTCGTTCTTGATGGTGCGCGCGCGCAGGCCCTGGTGGATCTCCTCGGCGGAGAGCTCATGGCCTTCCAGGTACTTGTGCATGAGGTCGTCGGAGGCTTCGGCGGCGGCCTCGACCATCTTGTCGCGCCATTCCTTCGCCTGGGCGGCGAGCTCGGCGGGGATCTCCTTCTCCTCGAACTTCATGCCCTGGGTGGCTTCATCCCAGTAGATGGCCTTCATCTTGACGAGGTCGACCACACCCTTGAAGTTCTCTTCAGCGCCGATGGGAATCTCGATGGCTACGGGATTGGCGCCCAAGCGCTCCTTAACCTGCTTGAAGACACGGAAGAAGTCCGCGCCGGCCCGGTCCATCTTGTTGACGAACGCGAGGCGCGGCACCTTGTACTTGTTGGCCTGGCGCCACACGGTCTCGGACTGGGGCTCGACGCCACCCACGGCGCAGAACACGGCGCAGGCGCCGTCCAGCACGCGCAGCGAGCGCTCCACCTCGATGGTGAAGTCCACGTGGCCGGGCGTATCGATGATGTTGATGCGGTGTTCGGGCCAGGACTGGTCCATGCCCTTCCAGAAGCAGGTAGTGGCCGCGGATGTGATAGTGATGCCGCGCTCCTGCTCCTGCTCCATCCAGTCCATGATGGCCGCGCCGTCGTGCACCTCGCCGATCTTGTGGGAGACGCCCGTGTAGAACAGCACGCGTTCGGTCGTGGTGGTCTTGCCGGCATCGATGTGGGCCATGATGCCGATGTTGCGGTAGCGCTCGATGGGAGTAGTGCGGGCCACGACGGATTCCTTAGAAACTCTGCTACAGGAGCTGGATTACCAGCGGTAATGGGCGAAGGCCTTGTTGGCCTCGGCCATGCGGTGCACGTCTTCGCGCTTCTTCACGGCGGTGCCGCGGTTCTCCGAAGCTTCCATGAGTTCGGCGGCGAGGCGTAGCGGCATCGACTTCTCGGTGCGCTCGCGCGCCGCCTCGATCAGCCAGCGCATGGCGAGCGCCTGCTGGCGAGTGGGACGAACTTCCACCGGCACCTGGTAGGTGGCACCGCCGACGCGGCGGGACTTCACCTCGACCATGGGGCGCACGTTGTCGAGCGCTTTGTCCAGCACTTCCATGGCGTCGCCGCCCTTCTTGCTGCTGATGGCGTCGAGCGCGTCATAGACGATGCTCTCGGCGGTCGACTTCTTGCCGCGTTCCATGACCATGTTGACGAACTTGGCTAGCTTCTCGCTGCCGAACTTCGGGTCGGGAAGGATGGTGCGACGCTCTGCCTGTTTTCTGCGGGACATATGCTCTTCCTAAATATCAGGACTTGGGGCGCTTGGCGCCATACTTGGAACGGCTCTGCTTGCGGTCGTTCACGCCGGCGCAATCCAGCGAGCCGCGCACAGTGTGGTAGCGCACGCCCGGCAGGTCCTTGACGCGGCCGCCACGGATCAGCACCACCGAGTGCTCCTGCAGGTTGTGGCCTTCGCCGCCGATGTAGCTGATGACCTCGAAGCCATTGGTGAGGCGCACCTTGGCCACCTTGCGAAGCGCCGAGTTCGGCTTCTTGGGCGTGGTGGTGTAGACGCGCGTGCACACGCCGCGCTTCTGGGGGCTTCCCGCCAGCGCCGGCACCTTGGTCTTCTCGTTGCGACGGGTACGCGCTTTGCGCACCAGCTGGTTCACGGTTGACATGAATTCACGCTCTCATTCGCTTAAATCGTTGTAAATCAAGCGCTTGGAAAGGAAACTGTCTTCCCCTCCAGAAACGACAGGCCGACCCCTGGGGCCGGCCTGTGGTAAAGCGCTGGGATTCTAGGGATGGGGGCCTAAGCTGTCAAGCCAAGGCCCCGTCCCGCTTAGCCCTCCGCGGGCTGGGTTTGGGTCTCCCCGCCCTCTGGCGCAGTTTCCGCCGGCTCAGCCGGACCCGAGAACAGGGCCTCGGCCTCGGACACAGCCTGGGCCTGGGTGTCCACCACGGCCTCGGCCCGCTGCTTGCGGCGCTGCTCGTGGTAAGCGTAGCCCGTGCCCGCCGGGATGAGCCGGCCGACGATGACGTTCTCCTTCAGACCGCGCAGCTCGTCGCGCATGCCGCGCACGGCCGCCTCGGTGAGCACGCGGGTGGTCTCCTGGAAGGAGGCCGCGGAGATGAACGATTCGGTCGCGAGCGAGGCCTTGGTGATGCCGAG
>DATGHI010000055.1:0-5114 GCA_035308065.1 Gammaproteobacteria bacterium
GGCAGGCCCTGCAGACGTCGTTCGCCTTCACCCTGAGCGGCACCTTCGATTGCACCAACCACGGCATCACCGGCTTGAGCTTCGACAAGACCAGCGGCAGCGTGGCGAGGGGCGCCTCGCAGACGGTAACGGCCACCTTCAAGGTCGGTAGTCAGGCGGCCGGGAGCTACACGGGCGGTGTGTGCGTGAGTGGCAACGCCTCCGACAACCCCCTCATCGTGCTGCCGGTGAACGCCACCGTGACCAGCGGTTCGGGAGGCGGGGGTGGTGGAAGCAGTGGCGGTGGCGGCTTAGGGTTGCTGGGCTTGTCGGTCCTGGTGCTGTTGCTCGGACGGCGCAGGCTGAAATGAGCAAATGTTGCGGACCGGGGCCTGAACAGGTCCCGGTCCTTATTTAAAGCCAGCCTTTCTGTCTCGCGATGCGCGCGGCCTCGATCCGGTTCGCCGCGCCCAGCTTGCCGATGGCTTCCGACAGGTAATTACGCACGGTGCCTTCGGAAAGGAACAGCTGCTTGGCGATGTCGCCGCTGGAGAGGCCCTCGCCTGCAAGGCGCAGCACCTGGCGCTCGCGGTCGTTGAGCGGATCCTCCGTGTCCCAGGCTTCCGCCGCCAGTTCCGGCGCGATGGCCTTGCCACCGCGGTGCACGGTGCGGATGGCCTCCGCCAGCTGGTGAGCGGGGGCGTCCTTGAGCAGGTAGCCGCGCACGCCCGCCGATAGGGCGCGGCGCAGGTAGCCGGGCCGCGCGAAAGTGGTGACGATGATGACCCGCGCCGGATGCTGTTGTTCCTTGAGGGCTGCGGCGAACTCAAGGCCCGTCATGCCCGGCATCTCGATGTCGGTGACCACCACGTCGGGCTTCAGCTCACCAGCGAGCCTTAGGGCATCCTTGCCGTTGGTGGCCCGCGCCACCACTTCGATGTCGTCTTCCATGTCCAGGAGCGCCGCCAGCGCCCCCAGGATGAGGGATTGGTCTTCGGCGATGAGTACCTTGAGCATGCGTCTGCCTCAGCACTCGTCGGGCAAGCCGCGGCCCGCCATGCCGCGGCCACTCATGCCCGCGATCTCCGTGCCCGGCAGGGGTAACAGCGCCAGGAGCCGCGTGCCGTCCTGGGCCGACTGGATCTCCAGGACACCATCCAGCGCGGCCAGGCGCTCGCGCATGCCGACGATGCCATTGCCTTCCCGCAGCCGTCCGCCGCGCCCGTCATCCTTAACCGCCAGCCGCGCGATACCTCCTTCGATGTCGACGTGTACCCGGCAGCTACGCGCGCCTGCGTGGCGCACCACATTGGTGATTGCTTCCCTGAGCACCATGGCCAGCAGGTTCTCGTGGGTGGCCGGTAGCGGGCAGTCGGCGCCGTCCACGCTGAGTTCCACATGGGCGGTGCTGAGGGCCACGCGCGCGTTGGCAAGCTCGCCCGCGATCCCGCCGTTGCGGTAACCACCCACGGCCTCCCGCACCAGCTTCAAGGCATCGCGTGAGATCTTCTCGAGCTCCCGGATCTCCCTCGCAGCCTCAACGACGTCCCGCTCCGCGAGGCGCGCCGCCAATTCCGCCTTAACGGTCACCAGCGTCAGAGTATGGCCGAGGAGGTCGTGGAGGTCGCGGGCGATACGCTCGCGCTCGGCGGTGGCGGCGAGTCGGCGGATCTCCTCCTGGGATTGCTTGATGGCGCGGTTCTTGCGGGACATCTCACCGAAATAGACGTTGCTCAGGCCGATGATGAGGCCGAAGAACACGAACGGGAACCAGTGCCAGGTGCCGAGACCGAAGATCACGGCGTCCAGGATCACCAGTCCGAGTATCGCGAACAGAGTCACGAACCCGCGGCGCATGCTGCCCATGAAACCGGTGAACGCCATGGCGTAGATGCAGAACATGGCGCCGCCGTCGTTGATGGGCATGAGCACGAGCCCCAGCGCCGCCAGCGCCGCGACGATCTTGATGCGCACGGTCCTCATGCTGGCGCGGTAACCGGCGAAGTACAGCACCAGGAACACGGCGACAGCCGCGAGGGTGGCGAGGCGCTCCGGCCAGCCCACCGGCCGGTAGAACCAGTCGATGAAGAGGAAACCCACGTAGGGGAGCCACAGGTAAGGCGTCCAGCCCACCCAATTGTTCTCGCCCAGCAGCAGGTGATGCAAGCGCACCCAGGGCGCGGCAAGCCTGTGCCAGATGCTGATAGAAGCGGTATCCATCCCGGGTAGCCTACCTGAAGCGCTTGAAACGGTTGGAGAATTCTCGCTTCCGGGTGAGCGGGTGGATAGTCCCGTCCGTCAGACGTTGTTTGTGACGCTTGTCACACCCCCGCGGGTGACAAGCCCCGGTCCAGCCTTTAGGCTGGGGCACCCAAAAAACGGGTCCGGGAGCTTCGAGTGATGGCGCGTGCACTTAAGTGGGGCGGGGTGCTGGCGGTCTTGATCCTGGTGCTCGTGCTCGCCGTCTACGGTTTCCTGCGGGGCGGGGCGCCGCGTCTCGACGGCACGGTCGCGCTCCAGGGCCTCACGTCCGAGGTGACCGTGACCCGCGACGGCCTCGGGGTGCCGAGCATTGCCGCCTCCGACCGCCTCGACGCCATGCGCTCCCTAGGCTTCCTGCACGCCCAGGACCGGTTCTTCCAGATGGACGTGCTGCGCCGCGTGTCCGCCGGCGAACTCTCGGAACTCCTGGGTGCCGCCGTCCTGGATGTGGACCGGCACACGCGCCTTTTCCGGCTGCGCGCCGTGGCCCGGGAAGTGCTGGCCCGGGCGAATCCGGAGCAGCGCGCGGTGCTGGACGCCTACACCGCCGGAGTGAACGCCGGTCTCAAGTCCCTCACCACCTGGCCGTTCGAGTACGGGATCCTCATGAAGCGCCCGCGGCCCTGGCAGCCGGAAGACTGCATCCTCGTGATCGACGCCATGTACATCGACCTGCAGCGCGCGGGCAGCGATCGGAACGAATCCGACCTCGCCTTGATGCGCGACCTCCTGCCCGCGCCCCTGTTCCGCTTCCTGGCGGCATCCGGCAATCAGTGGGATGCGCCTGTGATCGGCCCCGCCCTGGAGATGCCGCCCATCCCCGGTGCCGACGTGATCGATCTCAGGAAACAGGCGTCGCAGAAAATCGCAGCGAGTGGTTCGAAAGATGATGAGGGTCTAGGCGAAATCGGCAGCAACAATTGGGCGGTCTCCAAAGTTCATGGCGCCGGCGGCCACGCCTTGTTGGCTAACGACATGCATCTTGGCATCCGCGAACCGGATACCTGGTACCGGGCACAATGGACGTACAAGGATCCGTCTATGCCTGGCGGCAGCGTTACCGTGACCGGCGTTACCTTGCCGGGAGTGCCTGCCATGGTGGTGGGCAGCAACGGCCACGTAGCCTGGGGCTTCACCAACAGCTACGGCGATTGGACCGATCTCGTATTGCTGCACATCGATCCGGACGACGCGGACCAATATCAGACCGCCGACGGCTGGAGGCATTTTGAGCATCACGCGGCAGTGATCCACGTGAAGGGTGGCAAGGACCAGAGCCTGGAGGTGCGCGACACCGTCTGGGGACCAGTGCTGGGCCAGGACCACAACGGCACTTGGCGGGCCGTGCACTGGATAGCAGCGGACCCGGATGGCACCAATCTAAAACTCAGCTACATGGACCAGGCCAAGGATGTGCAAGAGGCCATGGCCATGGCCAATCGCGCCGGCATGCCCGAGCAGAACTTCATGACCGCCGACGCGGACGGTCACATCGCATGGACCATCGCCGGGCGTATCCCGGTGCGCAGCGGCTACGACCCGTCGCTGCCCGCTTATTGGGACAAGCCTGGGACGGGCTGGACCGGCTGGCTCCCGCCCGAGAAATATCCGCGGGTGGTGGACCCGGCCGACGGGCGGCTATGGAGCGCCAATGCCCGGGTGGTGGACGGGCCCATGCTCGCCCTGATCGGCGACGGCGGCTACGACCTGGGTGCCCGCGCGGGGCAGATCCGCGACGACTTGCGCGCGCGGGACAGCTTCGCGCCCGCCGACATGCTGGCGATTCAGCTGGATGACCGGGCCTTGTTCCTGGCGCGTTGGCGTTCGCTGTTGCTCCGGGTGCTCAACCCGGAGCGGCTCGCCGGGCATCCGGAGCGCAGCGAGTTCCGGCATTACGTGGAGAACTGGGGCGGACGCGCGGCGGTGGATTCCGTGGGCTACCGGCTGGTGCGCGCCTTCCGCTCCGCGGTGGAGGACGCGGCGCTGGCGCCGCTGTTCGCCGCCTGCACGAAGGCGGACCCGCATTTCGATTTCCACAACTTGTCGCAGCTCGAGGGACCGCTGTGGGCGCTCGTGAGCCAGCAGCCGCCGAACCTGCTGGACTCGGGCTACAAGGACTGGGACACGCTCCTGCTGGCGTCGGTGGACAAGGCGATCCAGGAACTCGTACGGCCCGGCACCGGACTCGCGGGCCGCACCTGGGGCGAGCGCAACACCGTGCGCATCCGGCACCCCCTGAGTGAGGCCCTGCCTGTCCTTTCGCGTTTCCTGGACATGGTGCCGGTGGAGTTGCCGGGGGACAGCAACATGCCGCGGGTGCAGGGCGTGGAGTTCGGTGCGTCGGAGCGCATGGTGGTGTCGCCGGGGCGCGAACAGGACGGCATCTTCGAGATGCCTACCGGCGAGAGCGGATGGCCGCTGTCGCCTTATTACAGGAATAGTGAAGCCGCATGGGAGCAGGGGCAGGCGACGCCGTTTCTGCCCGGCAAAACGGAACACAGGCTCGTCTTTCAGCCCAGGGAGTGAGTCCCGTTCAGGGGCAGGGGGGCAGGCTGCACGCGCGGCGTCGGCCGGCTTTCCAGCCAGGCGATGAGCGGCTCCCACTCGTGCAGTTCCTGCTTGACGTTGCGATCCCTGAGCTCGTGCACGCCGAGGCCCATCTCCGTCGCGTAGACGTAGTTCTGGGTGTCGCGGAGCGTGGCCACGAAGGGGATGTCCAGGGTCTGCAGGAAACGCCGCAGGGTCTCGAACATGCGCGTCTGTTTCTTCACCCTGTTAGCCACCACTGCCACCCGCTCATGGCGGTTCTCGATGCGGCCGGACAGCAGCAGGTCGGCGATGCAGCGCGAGGCTGCGTGGATGTCGATGTCCGA
>DATGHI010000056.1:0-8647 GCA_035308065.1 Gammaproteobacteria bacterium
GCGCTCGTGGGGCAGGCAACCGGAGTTCTTCTGGTTGCCCTTCCAGTTCTTGATGTCGATCTCTTTGTGGACGATGTTCCAGTCGCCGCAGACGATGTACTCGCGCTTCTTGCGGCGCAGCGACTTGAGATAAGGCATGAAGACCTTGAGGAAGCGGTCCTTGGAGGCCTGGCGCTCCGGGCCAGCGGAGCCGGAAGGGAGGTACAGCGAGATCACCGAGAGCCCGTCGAACTGTGCCTCGAGATAACGACCCTCGTCATCGAACTCCTTCACGCCAAAACCCTTGATGACCTTGTCTGGCTCCGCGCGCGCGTACAGCGCGGTGCCGGCATAGCCTTTCTTCTTCGCGTCGTAGTAGAAACTGTGGTGGCCGTCGGGGTGGAACACGGGGTCCGTGAGCTGGTCCTCCTGGGCCTTGGTCTCCTGCAGGCAGACCACGTCGGCCTTCTGGCGCTTCAGCCACTCGAACAGGCCCTTGCGGCTGGCGGAGCGGATGCCATTGACGTTGAAGGTGATGACGCGCATGGGCTTCCAGTGCTGCCGGATGCTCCGTGTATCATACCCGACGGATTCTCCGCTGATGGGTACCTCATGAAAGACTACCAGCGCCAGTTCCTGGACTTCGCCCTTGCGCGCCAAGTGCTGCGCTTCGGCGAATTCACCTTGAAGTCCGGCCGCCAGAGTCCCTATTTCTTTAACGCGGGCCTGTTCAACAGCGGCGCTGCGCTCGCGGCCCTGGGCCGCTTCTACGCCCAGGCGGTGGTGGATTCAGGGATCCGTTTCGACATGCTGTTCGGCCCCGCCTACAAAGGCATCCCCCTCGCCACCGTCACCGCCGCGGCCCTCGCCGAACACCACGGCCTAGACCTCCCCTATTGCTTCAACCGCAAGGAGGCCAAGGACCACGGCGAGGGCGGCAAGCTCGTGGGCGCACCGCTCAAGGGACGTGTATTGATCGTGGACGACGTGATCACCGCCGGCACTGCGGTGCGTGAGGCGGTGTCGATCATCCGCGCGGCCGGCGCCGAACCCGTGGGCCTCGTGATCGCGCTCGACCGGCAGGAGCGCGGCCAGGGAAAGTCGTCCGCCGTGCGCGAGGTGGAGCAGGAACACGGTATGCAGGTGGCTGCCATCGTGCGCCTGGCGGAACTCGTGGAATGGCTCAAGGCCCAGCCCGGGCTGCAGGCATCGCTCGCGGCGCTCGATGCCTATCGGAGGGAATACGGGACGGTATAAGCCGCGAAGGTCGGTGCTATACTTTTTCCTCCGTTGCATCCGACTCCGGGCACGACCATGAAAGCACGCCGTCTCTTCTTTCTCACCGTCACCGCGCTGTTGCTGGTCGCTGCCGGTAGCGTCCATGCCGACAAAGCCAAGGTCTATAAATGGGTGGACAAGGATGGCGTCGTACACTACGGCAGCAGCATCCCGCCGGAATACGCGAGCCAGGCGAGCGAGCAGTTGAACAGCCAGGGCGAGGTGATCAAGACCCAGGAAGCGCAGAAGACGCCCCAGCAATTGGCCGCCGAGGCTCAAGCGCAGCAACAGGCGCAACAGCAGGCCCAGGCGCAGGCCGCTGCCAAGGTCCATGACCAAGTGCTGCTCGACACCTACACCTCGGTCACGGATATCGAACGGGACCGGGACAGCAAGCTTTCCGCCATCGACGCGCAGATCAATGTGCTCAATGGCGCCCTCGCCGGCCTGCAGAACAGTCTGGCGGAATACCAGAGCCGCACCTACGAGCTCACCGGCAAGGGCAAGCCGATACCGGCGGACCTGCAGAAGCGCATCGACGATACCCAGCAGCAATACGTCGCCGATCAGCAGCAGCTGCAACAGGAACGCCAGCACAAACAGCAGGTGGCCCAGCAGTTCGTGGACGACATCGCGCGCTATCAGGTGCTCACCGGGGCGACTCCGGCGCCCGCAGCGACAAGCCACTGATTTTCGCACCCTGATTGGAAACGCCACCCGGGGGCGGCGTTATGATCTGCACGGCAGATGGGCCCTAACTCTTCCCTGAGTGGCCGAAACCGCCGGCACCCCGCTGGCTCTCCTCGAACTCCGCCACCACTTCGAACTGCGCCTGCACCACCGGCAGGATCACCATCTGGGCGATGCGCTCGCCAGGCTTGATGGTGAAGGCCTCCCGACCGCGGTTCCAGCAGGACACCAGCACCTCACCCTGGTAGTCGGAATCGATGAGGCCCACGAGGTTGCCGAGCACGATGCCGTGCTTGTGGCCGAGCCCCGAGCGCGGCAGCAGCACCGCGGCGTAACCCGGGTCACCGATGTGGATAGCGATGCCGGAGGGGATGAGCGCCGCGTCGCCGGGCAGGAGCGTCAGGGGTTCCTTCAGGCAGGCACGTATGTCCATGCCGGCGGAGCCGGCCGTAGCGTGCTTGGGCAGCGGGAATTCCCGGCCGATGCGTTCATCCAGGATCTTGAGCTTGACGATGTGCATGCTTCAGGGTTTCTTGCCGCGGCGTTCGGAGATGATCTGCACCAGCTGCCGAGCCAGTTCGATTTTGGGTCCGTTGTGCAATTCGAGTTTGCCGCCCTTCCAGTACAAGGTGAGGGCGTTGTCGTCCTGGTCGAAACCCCTGCCCTTGCCGACGAGATTCGCGGCCAAGAGATCCAAACCCTTCTTGGTGAGCTTCTCCCGGGCGTGACTCTCCAGCTTCTCGGTCTCGGCGGCGAAACCGACGGTATAGGGCGGCGACTTCAGTTGCGCCACTTCTGCCAGGATGTCGGCGGTGCGCGCCAGCTTTACTTCGAGCGATGCGCCCTTCTTCTTGATCTTCTGCGCGGCTGCATGCTTGGGCGCGTAGTCCGCTACCGCGGCAGCCGCGATGAACACCTGCGCCTGCTTCACCCGCTTCATCACCGCCGCATGCATCTCGGCGGCGGTCTCCACGTCCACGCGGACCACGTCGCGCGGGGTGGCCAAATGCACCGGCCCGCTCACCAGGGTGACCGCAGCGCCGGCCTCGGCGGCGGCGCGCGCCACGGCGAAACCCATCTTCCCGGAACTGCGGTTGGACACGAAGCGTACGGGGTCCAGGGGTTCGCGGGTGGGGCCGGCGGTGACGAGCACGTTCAAGCCGCGCAGCGGGCGCTGCGATTCGCTCAACATTGCCACGATTTCGGCGGGCTCCAGCATGCGGCCCATGCCGGTCTCGCCCTCGGCGAGTTCACCCGCCACCGGACCCAGGAGGCGTACACGGCGCTCGCGGAGGCGGCGCACGTTCTCCTGGGTGGCGGGGTTATCCCACATGGCCCAGTTCATGGCCGGTGCCACGGCCACGGGCGCCTCGGTGGCAAGGCACAGCGTCCCCAGCAGGTCCACGGCGAGCCCCTGGGCCAGGTGCGCGATGAAGTCGGCGCTGGCCGGGGCCACCAGCACCAGGTCAGCCCAGCGACCGAGTTCGATGTGTCCCATGGCGTGCTCGGCCGCCGCGTCCCACAGGTCGCTACGCACCGGTCGCCCCGAAACCGCCTGGAAGGTGAGCGGAGTGACAAAACGCTGGGCACCAGCGGTCATCACCACCTGCACCTCCGCACCCGCCTCCTTGAGGCGACGGACGATGTCGGGGCTCTTGTAGGCGGCTATACCGCCACTGATGCCGAGGACGATGTGTTTACCTTCGAGGAACAAGGGGAATCCCCCAAGGGGAAAGCGGCCCACAGATTAGCGCAGCGGGCGGCGAAGACCAACCTGTTTGTTAGACTCAGCCCATGGAAGGACCTCAGGACTGGTGGCGCCTGGGCGAAGCGCTGGTGGCCCGGCATAGCTACGGCACCGCGGAATTCGACCGCGGTCTCGAACTCTTGCGACGCTCCGCAGCGGCCGGCTGGCTGGAAGCGGAAGTGACGCTGGGCAACGTCTATTCCCAAGTGCATCTCCTGCCGGATGCGGACCGGCTGGCGGTGGCGTCATACCGCCGCGCCGCCGCCCAGGGACATCCCATGGCCCAAGATCGGCTCGCGGATCTCCACATGATCGGCCGGGGCGTGCCGCGGGACGACACGGTCGCCTTCGAGTGGTGCCGCCGCACAGCGGAGCAAGCCTATCCCACGGCGCAGTGCAATCTCGCCTATATGTTCGCCGAGGGTATCGGCACGCCTTGCGATGATGCGGCCGCCACCGACTGGTACCTGCGCGCTGCCGCCCAAGGGGAGCTGCGCGCTTATTTCAACCTCGGGTTGCGTTACCGGCGCGGCGCCGGCGCGGCGGCTGACGCATCCCAGGCCTGGGCCTGGATGGCACAGGCGGCTCGTCATGGATATCCGGGCGCGGAGACCGAATTGCACCTTCTGGAAGGTGAGCTGGACGCTGCCGCGCTCATAGCGGCGCGCGCACTCGCACAGAAGATCTCCGACAACCTCGCGACGCTGCGCGGAAAAATCGAGGGTATGCCGCAACTGAAAGCTTCGGCTGAAACCTATCGCCGCGCCGTGGAGGATCATTTCGAGGGACTCAGAATCGCAGCTTTCTCCTTGGATGCCGTGCGGCGTCCTACGGGACATGTCTCATCGCGGCACACGCCCGGCGAGCGTCGTACCGTTTCGGCGGCGCCGCACATCTTTACAGTGGAAGAATTCGTTTCCCCAGCCGAGGCCGCCCATCTACTATGGTTGGCCTCGCCGAACCTGAAACCAGCTGAGAACACCCACGACCGCCTCTCCCAGGAGCACATCGCCTTCAACGGCTCCGCCGCGATCCTGCGCGGCCTGCTTTGCGACCCAGTGGTACGTAACATCGAGCGGCGCATCGCCAACGGCTTCGAGTTGCCAGCGACGCACGTCGAGCCACTGTCTGTGCTGCGGTACGAGAGCGGGCACCGTTATGCGCCGCATGTGGATTATTTCGGTCCGGAACGCTTCGCTTACAATGCCTGTATCGGAGATGTGGCGGGCCAGCGGGTAGCTTCTTTCCTGGTGTACTTGCGGGCACCGCTCACCGGCGGTGAAACACACTACCTCACGATCGACCGGAAAGTCGCCGGGCGCGACCGCCTGGCGCTCTGCCATTTCAACTGCGATGAGCGCGGCGCGCCCGACCCAGCGACACTGCATACCGGTACACCGGTGATCAGCGGCGAAAAATGGCTGGCGCGTACGACCCTGCGCGAGAAATCCTTCTACTGAACAAGGCGCACGCGGGCGAACTTGAGCTTGCCCACTTGCAGCACATGGCGGCCGCCCGCCTTGAGCTTGAGGTTCCGGTCCGAGACCTTCTCGCCGTCCAGGCGCACCCCGCCCTGCTCCAGCATGCGGTTGGACTCGGACGTGCTGGCCGTCAGCTTGCACTGCTTGAGCAGCGCCGCGAGCGCGATGCCGCCGGCCTCCACCTTGAACTCGTGCTCGGGCATCTCTTCCGGCAAGGCACCCTTCTGGAAGCGCGCCACGAACTGCTCCTGCGCCGCGCGCCCGGCGGCGACGCCGTGAAAGCGCGCGACGATCTCCTCACCCAGCAGGAACTTGATGTCCCGGGGGTTGGCGCCCCCGGCGACCTGTTCCCTGAAACCCGCGATCTCCGCGAGTGGACGGAAACTCAGCAGTTCGAAGTAGCGCCACATCAGCTCGTCGGAAATGGACATGAGCTTGCCGAACATCTCGTTAGGTAGGTCGTCGACCCCGATGTAGTTGCCGAGAGACTTGGACATCTTCTGCACGCCGTCCAGGCCTTCCAGGATCGGCATGGTGAGCACGATCTGTGGCTTCTGGCCGTAGTGTTCCTGCAGCTGCCGGCCCACCAGCAGATTGAACTTCTGGTCGGTGCCGCCGAGTTCCACGTCCGCCTGCAGCGCCACCGAGTCGTAGCCCTGCACCAGCGGGTAGAGGAACTCGTGTATCGAGATGGGTTCGCCGGCAGCGTAGCGCTTGCTGAAGTCATCACGCTCCAGCATGCGCGCTACGGTGTGCTTCGCGGCGAGCTGCACCAGTCCGGCTGCGCCGAGCTTGTTCATCCAGCGGGAGTTGAATTCGATGCGCGTCTTGTGCGGATCGAGGATCTTGAACACCTGTGCTTCGTAGGTGTGCGCATTGGCCGCGATCTCATCCGGCGTGAGCGGCTTGCGGGTGACGTTTTTGCCGGTGGGGTCGCCGATGAGGCCGGTGAAATCTCCGATGAGGAAGATGACCTCGTGGCCGAAATCCTGGAACCGGCGCATCTTGTTGAGCAACACCGTGTGGCCGAGGTGCAGGTCGGGTGCCGTGGGGTCGAAGCCCGCCTTGACGCGCAACGGGCGCCCTTCCTTGAGGCGTGCGGCCAATTCGGTCTCGGGCAGGACCTCGTCGGCTCCGCGGGACAGCTCAGTGAGTTGCTCGGCGGGGGTGGGCTTGACCGCCATGGGCACTTTCTCCGGCTCCGAAGGTGATAGCAGGGGATTTTACCGTGCTTATGCGGCCAATTCCGCCCTAATTCAGGGACTTAGGTGGAAAACCAGCCATTGACCCTCAACTCCCGACAGGCTAGTGTTAGCCCGTTTTGAAGCGGGGTCAGCCGTGACCGATTTACACACCCATTCCGACGTGGATTATAAGCCAGCCTCCCCGCGCGGGCGGGGATGGCTCGCCGTGCGCCGCCACTACTGGCTGATGCTGCTGTTCGCGGTCGCCGGCGGCGGCGGCTTTGAATTCCTCAATGCCCCAGCAGCCGTCGCCGGCCGTGGCCCAACGGTGCTCGCCACCGCGGCCCCCGACGCCGCTTCGCTGCCGGCGGTGCCGGTCGAGACCACCGCGCACATCAAGGTTGCCCAGGGCGACACTCTGGCGGAACTGTTCGAGACGCGTAACCTGAGCGCCGCGGACCTCGCCGCCATAATGAACTCCGGACAGGGCGCGGAGCGCCTGAAACGCATCGTCCCCGGCGACGTCATCCGCGTGACCTACACGCCCGATGCGCATATCCAGAACCTGCACATGCAGTACGACGACGCGCACATGCTCGACGTGGTGCGCGAGGGCGACGGCTTCAGCGCCAGCGTCAGCGACATCCCCACCACCGTCTCCAGCGCCTACGCCCACGGTGTCATCGAGAACTCGCTGTTCGACTCCGCCGGGCGCGCCGGGCTCTCCGACGCCACCACCATGGAGCTCATCGAGCTGTTCGCCTGGGACATCGACTTCGCCCACGACATACAGAACGGCGACAGCTTCAACGTGCTCTACGAGAAGGTCCAGCGCGCGGGCCATGCCATCGTCGACGGGCCGATCCTGGCCGCCGAGTTCAAGACCGGCGACAAGGATTATCGCATCGTGCGCTATACCGATCCCACGGGACAGACGGGTTACTACACGCCGGATGGCCACAGCATCAAAAAAGCACTGATGCGCGCACCCATCAGCTACAGCCGAATCTCCTCCGGCTTCAGCCTGCACCGCAAGCATCCGATCCTGGGTTTCAGCCGCGCCCACCAGGGCGTGGACTACGCCGCGCCGGTGGGCACGCCCATCAAGGCCGCGGGTGACGGTCGCGTGACCTTCGTGGGCGTCAAGGGCGGCTACGGCAAGTGCATCACCATCGACCACGGCGGCGGCTACAGCACACTCTACGGCCACCTCTCTCATTTCAAGGTTGGCATGCACATGGGCAAGCACGTGACCCAGGAGCAGATCATCGGGTTCGTCGGCATGACTGGCCTCGCTACCGGTCCACACCTGCATTTCGAAGTGCGCGTGAACGGCGTGCCGCGAAACCCGCGTACGGTGCAGCTGCCGAACGTGGAACCCGTCACCACACAGTACCTGGCCGACTTCGATCAATCCGCCAAGGGGCTCCTGGCCCAGCTTTCCAGCGTCAGCGATACGCGGCTCGCCGGCAATGCGAACACGGCGGCCGCCGGCACCGAAACCGCCGCCCACTGATCCCTCACCCATGAACGAACTCTTCATGGGGCTCATGTCCGGCACCAGCGCCGACGGCATCGACGCCGTGCTGCTGGCGTTCGATCCCCATCCCAGGCTCGCCGCCACCCACTTCACCCCCTATGCGGAGACGGTGGTAGCGCGCGTCAGCCGAGTATCTGCGGGTGCGCACCCAGGTAACGCGCTGGACGAGTTGGGTTCCCTGGACACGGAATTGGGCGAGCTGTTCGCCGCGGCGGCGCTCGCGCTGCTGGAGACATCGGGCACGGCCCCCGCTCAGGTGCGCGCCATCGGTAGCCACGGCCAGACCGTGCGACATCGGCCGCGCGCTGCTCATCCCTTCACCACGCAAATCGCCGATCCCAACGTCATCGCCGCCCGCACCGGCCTCATGGTGGTAGCGGATTTCCGCCGTCGCGACGTGGCTCTGGGCGGTCAGGGCGCGCCGCTCTTGCCGGCGTTCCACCGGGCGGCCTTCGGCCACGCCGGCGAGGAACGGGTGGTGGTGAACATCGGGGGCATCGCCAATGTGACCTTGTTGCCGCCCGACGGTGAGGTGGGCGGATTCGACACCGGACCCGGCAACGGCCTTATGGACGCGGTAAGCCGGGATGAGCTCGGCAAACCCCACGACGAGGACGGCCGCACTGCCGCCCGCGGGAGGGTGGATGATGTGCTGTTGGCGGCGCTGATGCAGGACCCGTATTTCGCGCAATCGCCGCCCAAGAGCACGGGGCTGGAGCACTTCAACCGTGAGTGGCTCGCGGCGGCG
>DATGHI010000057.1:0-2861 GCA_035308065.1 Gammaproteobacteria bacterium
CGCGTCGAGCCGATGCCGTGGCCCGCGTCGTAGTCCACCCGGAGCAACACCGGCTTGCCGCTGGAACTCGCGGCCTGCAGGCGCGCCGCCATCTTGGCGACGATCCAGGGCGCGACCCGCGGGTCGTGGGCGCCCGTCATCAGCAGCACGGCCGGGTACGCGACCCCGTCGCGCACATGGGCGTAGGCGCTCATGGCGTAGAGGCCGTGGAATCCCTCGGGCGTGGTCACGGAGCCGAACTCGACCACGTTCGGCGGCCCGTTCGGCGTGGTCTCCACCCGCAGAGTGTCGGTCATGCCCACGTTGTCGATGGCCGCGGCGAACAGGTCCGGGCGCCAGGTGATGGCACCGCCGATGGTGACACCGCCGGCGCTGGTGCCCATGCCCGAGAGGTGCGCGGGCGAAGTGTAATGCTGGTCCACCAGGTATTGGGCGCAGGCGATGAAGTCGAGGACGGTGTTGATCTTGGTGAGCTTCATCCCGCCCTCATGCCAATCCTCGCCCTTCTCCCCGCCGCCGCGCACGTGGGCCACGGCGAAGATCCCGCCGCGCTTCAGCCAGGGGAGATAGGCGGGCAGGAAGCCGGGATCGAGGTTGATGGCGTAGGAACCGTAGCCCGTGAGCAGCACCGGGTGGCTGCCGTCGAGCGCGATGCCCTTCGGCATGATGATGGACAGCGGCACGCGCGTGCCGTCGTAGCTCACCGCTTCCACTTCGCGGGTCTCGACGCCGGAGAAGTCCACCGGCGAAGGCGGCTGGAGCTTTGTATCCGTCAGCGCTCCCTTGGCCGGATCGTAGGCGAACCACAGGGGCGAGCGGGTCCACGACGTGAGCTGGAAATAGGCCCCGTCTGCGTCCGGCGCCACCACCATGTCGGCGATGGTGCCTTCGAACGGCAGCGGCACGGGCTGCGCCTTGCCGTCCTTATAGGAGACGCGCTCCGCCTTGCCGAGCCCGTTGTCCAGTAGCCGCACGTAGAGCCCGTCCCGGCCGGCGATCAGCTTCTCGATCACCGCGTCGCCCTGCGCCACCACCACTTTCGCCTTGCGGAAGTCGGGATGCTGCAAGGAGGTGAGCAGCACCTTGAAATGAGGCGCGTCCTGATGGGTGAGCAGGTATACCGCGTCGCCATGGGCGGCGAAGCCCGTGACGTCGTCCGCCTCGCCGCTGATGCGGCGCCAGGGGTCCGCCTTGATGCCGAGATCCGCGATCCTCGCCACGTAGAGACCGGGGATGAGGTCCGTCTCCTCGTTCTTGGTCAGCAACCCGAACGCATAGGGGGAATCCGCGGAGGTGGAGATGAGCGCGTCCTCGTCCGGCGCCACCGCGATGCTCCGGTCCACGCCGAATCCGAACACCGGCTTGTCGCCGTCGCCCGCGGAGTTCTTGCCGAGCAGGTGCAGGTAATCCCGGCTCTTCAGGAACTTCGCGCTCGGCGGGTCCTTGGGGCCGAGCGCCTGTTCCCGGTAGTAGAAGAACCCGCGGCTGTCGGGCCTCCAGGCCACCGGTACGAAGCCGCCGTCGCCTTCCACCCGGTCGATGGCCTCGTCCAGCAGCTTGCCCGACTGCACGTCCACCACGTGCAGCACGCTCTTCTCGGAGCCGCCAGGCGAGAGGCCGTAGGCCACGTAGCGGCCGTCGTAGGAGGGACGGATGTAGTTGATCGAGAAGTGGGTGTCGCCCTGCTGCAGGGTGCGCGGGTCCACCAGCACCCGCTCCGCGCCGTCGAGGCCGTCGCGCACGTCGAGCGTCGGGATGGCCTCGCCCGGCTGGAGCTTCATATAGAAGAATTTCCCGCCGGCGGGCATCAGCCAGAACACGCTGGTGTTGGCGCCGTCCGCCTGGGCGATCTCCTGGAGCATCGCGTCGCGGCCCGGCGTCGCGTCCAAGACCGCGCGGGTGTAGTCGCTCTGGGCCTTCATCCAGGCATCCAGCTCCGGATTCTCCGCCGCCTCCATCCAGCGGTAGTTGTCCGTCACCTGGGTGCCGTAGTAGTCGTCCACCACGGGACGCACCGGCGCCGCGGGAGGCGCGGGCGGCAGGCCCCAAGCTACGGCCGCGAAAGCCGCGGCACAGAATCCGAACAGGATCACGCCGGGACGCAGACCATTAGCGTGCATACCGTCACCCTTTTCACCGCGGGCTGTCCGCTGAGAGGGCCAAAGTATAGCGCTCTGCACTGACCTCGACTCCCTACGCTAAGGAGTGGAGTGATTTCACATAGATATGGGGTCCACCCCTTGTTTCCCTGGACCTCCAGGCTGGGCAGGGAAGCGGATTGATCCCCTGCCCAGCCCGGCTTTCATTTCAGGCCGCCTTGCCGCTTTCCATCACGCCGTCGACACGCTTGCCCGTGGTGATGAACGCCAGCAGGCATTCATTGATGATGTAGCCCCAGCCGTCCGAGCAGGCGCCGTAGCATTCCACTTTCGGCGTCAGGCCCAGGTGAGTGAACTTGAGTTCGGTCTTGCCACCCTTGGCTTTGATCTCGAACACCATCTCGGTGCCGGTCCACTCCTCGTTGTGTTCGACGAAGCTCAAGTGACTCTCCGTCACGTGCCACATCACCCTTTTGCCCGGCGCCCACTCGGTGATCTTCTGGGTGCTGCTATGCATGTCCTTGTAGCGGTACGTGAACACCCCGCCGAGGCGACCGGTGTCGCCTTTGATCTCTCCCGGCCACCAGCTGCCCACCTCTTTGAGGGCGGCGAACACCTGGTCCGGGGTTTTGTCCACGGTGAAGCTGAATGTCAGGTCTTGGTTCTTCATGATGTCCTCCAATCGTGTCAGTGTTTGGCCGGGAAGCGCTCGGCCAGCTTTCCGAAAAGGACTTCCCAATGCTTGTGGCCGTGGCCGTAGGA
>DATGHI010000058.1:0-3525 GCA_035308065.1 Gammaproteobacteria bacterium
CTCGATGGCGTTGATGGCGATGGACTCCTCGGTGGTAGCGGTGTAGTGCAAATGTGGAGCGCCGAAATGGGTCTCGCGGGCGTAGCGCGCCGCCTCCGGGGCGAGCAACTGCGCATGCGCGGTATAGACGGAGGTCGCCTCGATGGCCATGGGGCTGTCCAGAAACACGTGCCAGCGGTCCAGCTCCCATTCCCGGCTGTGGCGTGCGAACAGATACAAGAGTTCCTGGGTGCGGCCGACGGAGAAGGCCGGGATCAGCACGTTGCCGTGCCGCTCCCGTGCGGCGCGCAGGATGCCGGCCAGTTCCGCGACGCTTTCCTCCGGGCTGCGGTGCAGCCGATCGCCGTAGGCACTTTCCATGACCACCAAGTCCGCGTCCTCCACCGGCGTGGGTGGCGGCATGATGAAGCTGCCGCGGTGGCCGAGGTCGCCGCTGAACACCAGCTTGCGGGTGAGTCCCCGCTCCGTCACCCACAATTCCACGATGGCGGCGCCGAGGATGTGCCCCGCATCCCGCAGGCGGCAGTGGAGGCCCGGCAACAGTTGCCGGCGTTCGCTGTACTTGAGGTTGCGGAACAGCGGCAGGCAGGCCTCCACGTCTTCCGGCGTGTACAGGGGCGCCATGGGAGGCAGGCCGCGACGTACGCGCTTGTGCGTATCGGTCTCCGCGTCCTTGAGGGCGAGGTGCGCGGCGTCCCGGAGCATGATGCGCGCCAGGTCGCGGCTCGCCGGATGGGTATAGATGGGCCCGCGGAAGCCCTGCTTGACCAACAGCGGCAGGCGCCCCGCATGGTCCAAGTGGGCATGGCTCAGGATCACGGCGTCGATGGATGCGGGATCGAAGGGGAAGGGCCGGCGGTTCTCCGCCTCGGTCACCTCGGAACCCTGGAACAGCCCGCAATCCAGGAGCACGCGCCGTGCGCCTGTCTCCAGCAGGTGGCATGAGCCGGTGACTTCGCCGGCAGCGCCGAGGAAACGGATACGTGTGACCATGGAGCCAGGATGCCCGCTCCTCCCACAAACCGCATTGACGTGGATCAGGACCGCCGCCCCGCGGCGCGCTGATCCAGGTCAAGGCGGCCCGGCCGCGTAGCGCTTACCGTGGCAGCATCGCTCAAGAACCGCACGGTGCGTTCCATGGACTTCGACACCGCCCTGATTCGGCGCTACGACCAACTGGGGCCTCGCTATACCTCCTACCCCACCGCCCGCCAGTTCGTGACGCCGTTCGATCCCGCCGTCTATGAGCGAGAAGTGGCCGACGGCAACGACGACCCCATCCCCAGCGACCTGTCGCTGTATCTGCATATCCCCTTCTGCAACAGCCCCTGCTTCTACTGCGGCTGCACGCGCCTCATCACCCGCGACCCGCAGAAGGTGGCGCGTTACCTGGACCGGCTGCTGCACGAAGCGCTGCTGCAGGGACGGCTGTTCGACCGTGACCGGATAGTGCGGCAACTACATCTCGGCGGCGGCAGCCCCTCGCTGCTCACCGACGACCAGCTCGCCTCCCTATGGCGGTCCCTGCGCGGACCCTTCCGTTTCCCGCACGACAAACCGCCGGAGGCCTCCATCGAAGTGGACCCGCGAACCGTCACCCCGGCGCGCATGCAGACCTTGGTGGACATCGGTTTCAACCGCGTGAGCTTCGGCATCCAGGACTTCGATCCCGACGTACAGGAGGCGGTGAACCGCCGCCAAGACGAAGGCCATTGCCTGGCGGTGATCGAAGCCGCCAAGGACAGCGGCTTCGCGTCAGTGTCCGTGGATCTCATCTACGGTCTGCCGCGCCAGAGCCTCGCGACCTTTGGCGCCACTCTCGACAGTATCGCCGGCGTGCGTCCGGGACGCGTCGCGGTCTACGGTTACGCCCACATGCCCGAGGTGTTCAAGGCCCAGCGCCAGATCGCGCCGGAGGACCTGCCCGGTCCGGAACTGCGCCTGGAGCTCCTGGCGCTGGCGGTGGAACGCCTCACCGGCGCGGGCTACGAGTACATCGGTATGGACCATTTCGCCCTGCCGGAGGACGAATTGGCGATAGCCCGCGATGAAGGCAACCTGCAGCGCAACTTCCAGGGCTATTCCACCCTTGCCGGCCTTAGTCTCGTTGGCCTGGGGATGAGCGCCATCGGTCACGTGGGCCGGGTCTACGTGCAGAACACCAAGACGCTCCACGATTATTACAGCGCCCTGGACGAGGGCCGTCTCCCCATCGTGAGCGGCCTCGCGCTCAGCGACGACGACGTGCTGCGCGCCGACGTCATCAACCACCTTATGTGCTACGACGAACTCGCATTCACGGAAGTGGAGGCGGCCTATCACATCCGCTTCAGAGATTATTTTTCGCTGGAATTGCAGCGCCTCGCCCCCCTGATGGCGGACGGCCTGGTGGAGGTCCTCCCCGACCGCATCCGGGTGCTGCCGCGGGGCCGGTTCCTGCTCCGGACACTGGCCATGCGCTTCGACGCCTACCTGCCGGGCCAGCCGGCAACCGGAAGGACGCCCTATTCACGGGTGATTTAGGCCCCCCGCGGGCTCAGGGTCCCCCCTAGCCCATATCAGGGATTCCCTGATGGTCCCCGGCGGGCAGCGGAATAAGCTTGTACCCAGGCATAATCGACACATGTGATACGGGGAGTTGAACATGAGCGCTGCTGCCGCAGTCATTTCCTTCCAGGCCCCGGGCCTCAAGGCCCGCCCCCAGGCCGCCTGCAGCAACTGCAGCCTGTCCGGCATCTGCCTGCCCATGGGCCTCGACCGCGACGAACTGGAGCGCATGGACGGCCTCGTGACCCGTTCCGCACCGATGCACGAGGGCGAACACCTGTTCCGCGTGAACGATCCCTTCAAGGCGGTCTACGCGGTGCGCAGCGGCAGCATCAAGAGCTACAGCGTGGACAGCGAAGGCCGCGAGCACGTGCTGGGCTTCCACCTGCCCGGTGAGCTGTTGGGCCTCGACGCCATCTATCCCGAGCGGCACATGTGCAACGCCGTGGCGCTGGACACGGCGGCGGTCTGTGTCCTGCCCTACGAGGAACTGACCACGCTGGCCGGCAAGATCGAGGGACTCCGCGGCCAGCTGTTCCGCCTCATGAGCAAGGATCTCGCCGACGCCGCCACCCTCGCCGGGGACTTCACCGCCGAGGAGCGTATCGCCTCCTTCCTCATTAACCTCTCGCGCCGCTTTCAGCTGCGCGGCTTCTCCCCCAAGGAATTCAACCTCACCATGTCGCGCCGCGACATCGCCAACTACCTGCGCCTCGCCCCCGAGACCGTGAGCCGCGTGTTCACCCGTTTCGAGAAGGACAAGCTCATCGCCGTGGAGCGCCGTACCGTGAGCCTCGAGGACCTGCCCAAGCTCCTCACTCTCTCCCAGTGCATGGGCGAAATGCACGCCTGAGGATCAGCAGCTCTTCAAGCTCCGCGTCCAGATGACCCCAATTTCAGGGATTCCCCGATGGGAGAGCATCGGGCCCTTGGATAAAATCTGCGCCGACGTTGCTCAAGGGGAGCTAAGCATGCGCG
>DATGHI010000059.1:0-17560 GCA_035308065.1 Gammaproteobacteria bacterium
TCGCGATCGATGTGGCCTTCGAGCTCGCGCCATTGCGATTCCGCCTGCTCCAGGTCCGCCTGCTGGCGCTTGCGCAGTTCGCGGGCGTGTTGCAGTGCCTGCTCCGCGCGGGCGATGGTGGCACCTACTTCGTAGAAGCGGCCCTGTACGGCATTGAAAGCGTCGATGGTCTCGTCATGGCGCTGGCGCGCCTTCTCCATGTCGCTCTCGATGGTACGTTGTTCGGCGATAGCGGCTTCCAGCGCGGTCTCGCGCTCAAGGATGATGCCGTCCTTCTCGCCCACGTCGGTGTCGAGGGTGCGCCAGTTGAGCGCCAGCAACTCCGACTTGAAGCGGCGTTTCTCCTCGGCGAGTTCCTTGTAGCGCTCCGCGGCACGGGCCTGGCGCTGCAGATGCTGTAATTGCTTGTCCACCTCGTCTCGCAGGTCGTTCAAGCGTTCCACGTTCTCCTTGGTGTGGTGGATGCGGCTCTCGGTCTCACGGCGCCGTTCCTTGTACTTTGAGATGCCGGCCGCCTCCTCCAGGAACATGCGCAGTTCGTCCGGCTTGGATTCCACCAGGCGCGAGATGGTGCCCTGCTCGATGATGGCGTAGCTGCGGGGGCCGAGACCGGTGCCCAGGAAGAGGTCGGTGATGTCACGGCGGCGGCAGCGCACGCCGTTGAGGTAATAGTTGGAGGTCCCGTCGCGCACCACTTCGCGGCGCACCGAGACCTCGGCGTAGTTGGCGTACTGGCCGCCGATGGCGCCGTCGGAGTTGTCGAAGGTGAGCTCGATGGAGGCCATGCCCACGGGTTTGCGCGCCGAGGAGCCGTTGAAGATGACGTCCGCCATGGAGTCGCCGCGCAGGTATTTGGCCGAGCTCTCGCCCAGCACCCAGCGCACGGCATCGATGATGTTGGATTTTCCGCAGCCGTTCGGCCCGACGATGCCCACCAGGTTGCTGGGGAAATGGATCAGCGTGGCATCCACGAAGGATTTGAAGCCCACGAGCTTTATCTTGGAGAGCCGCATTTGCCTCGCCGGTGCCTGAGAAATGGCCTGTCCTGGCCCTGTAGTGTAAAGTATCGGCGCCCGGAAACGCAGAGCCGAATGGCCCCCGATGACCACTCAACCCAGCAAAGAACTGGAGACGTTCCCCAACCCGCGCGAAGGGCGGGATTATACCATTCGCATCCGCGTACCCGAGTTCACCTGCCTCTGTCCCAAGACCGGGCAGCCGGATTTTGCGGAGATGGTGCTCGAGTACGTGCCCGACCGGCTGTGCGTGGAGCTCAAGGCGCTGAAGCTCTACATGTGGAGCTTCCGCGCAGAGGGTCATTTCCACGAGGACGTGACCAACCGCATCCTCGACGACCTGGTCCGCGCCCTCGCTCCCAAGTTCATGCGCCTCACTGCCGAGTTCAACGTCCGCGGCGGCATCTTTACCAGCGTGGTGGCGGAGCACCGCCAGCCGGGCTGGCAGTCCTCGGCAGCCGTCACGCTGCCCTGAACCCCTCTCCATACCGGGGGCCTGCGCGGCTCCTGGCCCCCGGGGGTCAAGTTGCGCCCCCGGGGGCAATCCGGTATAACACCGCGCCCTTTTTAATCAGGTCCAGGAGTTTTCACATGCCGGCTAAGAAGAAAGCCGCCGTCAAACCCGCCAAGAAACCGGCCGCCAAGACCGTGTCTAAGGCCGTCGTCGCGAAGAAAACTCCTCCGAAACCCGCCCCCCGCAAGAGCCCTCGCAGCAGCGCGAGCGACATGTTCCGCGGCTTCACACCGTATCCGCTGAAAAAGGGCGAGCCCTACATGAACGACGCCCAGCGGGCGCACTTCAAGTCCATCCTCTTCGGCTGGAAGCGCGAGCTGATGGAGGAAGTGGATCGCACCGTGCACCACATGCAGGACGAGGCCGCTAATTTTCCTGACCCGAACGATCGCGCCACCCAGGAATCCGAATTCAGCCTGGAGCTGCGTACCCGTGACCGTGAGCGCAAGCTCATCAAGAAGATCGACGAGGCCCTGGCCAACCTGGAGGCCGGCGAGTACGGCTTCTGCGACTCCTGCGGCGTCGAGATCGGCATCCGCCGCCTGGAAGCCCGTCCCACCGCCACCCAATGTATCGACTGCAAGCAGCTCGACGAAATCCGGGAAAAACAAATGGGCGGTTAAGAAGCGAAGCACAGCTTCGCTTCTTAACCGCGGGTTGCCGGGGCGAGTTGCGCAGCAACGAGCGGGCTGTCGGCAACAGCCCTGGACACCCCGCAGGGATGCATGACCTGACCCTCTAAAAAGACCCTTCGGGGTCTTTTCCATTTCTGTACCATCCCCTCCATGCCTTACATCGGCCGCTTCGCCCCCTCACCCACCGGCCCCCTGCACCTCGGTTCCCTGGCCGCCGCCCTGGGGAGCTGCCTGGAAGCCCGCCGTCACGGCGGCCTGTGGTTCCTGCGCATGGAAGATCTGGACCCGCCCCGGGAGATGCCCGGTGCCGCGGCCGGAATCCTGCGCACTTTGGAAAGGCTCTGCTTTCGCTGGGACGGGGAAGTGGTGTACCAGAGCCGGCGCCATGACGCCTATGCCGCAGCCGCGGACAAGCTGTTCGCGCTGGGCGCTGCTTTTCCCTGTGCCTGCACCCGCAGTGAGATAGCGGACAGCGGCCTCGCGGGACTGGAGGGACCTATTTATCCCGGCACCTGCCGCCGGGGCCTGCCTCCGGGCAAATCCGCCCGAGCGCTGCGGCTGCGGGTACCGGATGAGAGCCTCCATTTCGAGGATGCACTCCAAGGTGAGGTCTGGCAGGATCTCGCCCGGGACATCGGCGACTTCATCATCCGCCGGGCCGACGGCTGTTGCGCCTATCAACTGGCGGTGGTGGTGGACGATGCTTGGGCTGGAATCACCCATGTGGTGCGGGGTGCCGACCTGCTGCTCTCCACACCCCGACAGCTCTACCTCCAGACCCTGCTAGGCCTACCCCATCCCCGCTACATGCACCTTCCGGTGGCGGTGAACGTTGCCGGCGAAAAGCTCAGCAAACAGACCCATGCCCCACCTGTGGATGAGCTCGCTCCGGGGGTGGCCCTGTGGCGGGCACTGCAATTCCTGCTCCAGCAGCCACCGGAAACCCTGCAGCGCGCTTCTATAGAGGAGATCTGGACCTGGGCAGAAGCACATTGGAATCCTGATGCGCTCAGGGGTCGCCGCAGTCTGCCCGTAGGGTAAAAACTTGACTGCGAATTTAGATTATAATAATACTTTATCTATATGATAGTTATCAATATTAATTTATAATATTGAGTTCGTGTTAGCAAGATGACGCTATAGGATTGGGGACAGCAATCGCTTGTATTAAGGTACGCCCTGACACTTCCAGAGCGTCTTGAACAACACTGCTGCTGCCGGTAAAAAGGTCTCATGTCCGACGACAAGCTCTACCCCGTCCCTGCCAAACCCCGCCGCAAGCCCCTACTGGACCCCGCCCAGTACTGGGCCCTCTACAAGCGCTCCGTAGAGGATCCGGAGGGCTTCTGGGCGGAGCAGGCCCAAGTCTTCCTCCACTGGGACCGTCCCTGGGACCGGGTGCTGGACTGGGATTACCACAAGGCCCACATCCGCTGGTTCGAGGGCGGCCGCCTCAACGTCAGCGCCAACTGCCTGGACCGGCACTTGGCGAAACGTGGCGACCAGACCGCCATCCTTTGGGAGGGGGACGATCCCAAGGAGGACCGCAAGCTCAGTTACCGGCAACTACACGCGGAAGTATGCCGGCTCGCCAACGCGCTCAAACGCCGCGGCGTGAAGAAGGGCGACCGGGTGTGTATCTATATGCCCATGGTGCCGGAAGTGGCGGTAGCTATGCTCGCCTCGGCGCGCATCGGCGCAGTGCACTCGGTGGTCTTCGGGGGTTTTTCGCCCGAGTCCCTGAAGGACCGCATCCTGGATTCCGACTGCCGTGTAGTCATCACCGCCGACGAGGGTCTGCGGGGCGGGAAACGCGTTCCGCTCAAGGCCAACACCGACGAGGCCCTGGCCCATTGTCCCAACGTGAGCAAGGTTCTGGTGCTGAAACGCACCGGTGGCGAGATCGGTTGGGATCCGAAGCGCGACGTCTGGTACCACGAGGCGGTAGCTCAGGAATCCGCCGATTGCCCGCCGGAACCCATGGATGCCGAGGACCCGCTGTTCATCCTCTACACCTCGGGTTCCACCGGAAAGCCCAAGGGGGTGCTGCACACAACCGGCGGCTATCTCCTGTACGCCGCCATCACCCATAAATACGTGTTCGATTACCAGGAAGGCGAGGTGTATTGGTGTACCGCTGACGTAGGCTGGGTCACGGGCCATTCCTACATCGTCTACGGCCCCCTATGCAACGGCGCCACCAGCCTGATGTTCGAAGGCGTGCCCAATCACCCCAGCGCCTCACGCTTCTGGGAGGTGATCGACAAGCACCAAGTGAACATCTTCTATACCGCGCCCACCGCCATCCGTGCCCTCATGGCCCACGGGGACGGCCCGGTGAAGAAGACTTCTCGCGCCTCGCTGCGCCTGCTCGGCAGCGTCGGCGAGCCCATCAATCCCGAGGCCTGGGAGTGGTATCACCGCGTGGTGGGTGAGGAGCGCTGCCCCATCGTGGACACCTGGTGGCAGACCGAGACCGGCGGCATCCTCATCACGCCTCTGCCCGGCGCCATAGGCTTGAAACCCGGTTCTGCCACTCTGCCCTTCTTCGGTGTACGGCCCGCCATCGTGGACGCTGGTGGCAAGGAACTCACTGGCGCGGCCACCGGCAACCTGGTGATCACATTCCCCTGGCCAGGACAGATGCGCACCGTCTACGGCGATCACCAACGCTTCTTCGATACTTACTTCAAACAGTACCCGGGAAACTATTTTACCGGTGACGGCGCCCGTCGCGATGCCGATGGTTACTACTGGATCACCGGACGCGTGGACGACGTCATCAACGTCTCCGGCCATCGCATCGGCACCGCCGAGGTGGAGAGCGCCTTGGTGCTGCACCCAAAAGTGGCGGAAGCGGCGGTAGTGGGCTATCCCCACGACATCAAGGGTCAGGGCATCTACGCCTACGTCACCACTATGGCCGGCGTAGAGCCGGACGAAGCCCTGCGCAAGGAGTTGCTTGCCATGGTACGCAAGGAGATCGGAGCCTTCGCCGTTCCTGACATTATCCAATGGACCGCCTATCTTCCCAAGACCCGTTCCGGCAAGATCATGCGCCGCATCTTGCGCAAGATCGCCGCCAACGACCTCTCGAACCTGGGCGACACCACCACACTGGCGGACCCGACCGTGGTGGATAAGCTGGTGGCGGGCCGCGCGGAGGCTTCATGACGCATCCGCAGGAGCGGTACGAGCGTAACTGGCGTAACTACTCCAGAGGCTTCCAGGCCTCATGATCGTCGAGAGCGAGTTCAAGCCTGGCCTCCTGTGGGCCAACCGGCACGTCCAGACCATAGTCCCCAACGTGTTCTTCCCGCAGTCGAAGCTTGCACTTCGTCGCGAGCGGGTGGAACTGCCGGACGGGGACTTCATCGACGTGGATTGGACCACGGGCACGGACGGACCCATCGTCATCGTCCTGCACGGCCTGGAGGGCTCCATGCGTTCCCGCTATGCCTGCAATATCATGCGCCAGATCCATGCCCTGGGCTTTCGCGGCGCCTTCCTCTACTTCCGCGGTTGCAGCGGCGAGCCCAACCGCCTGCCCATCGGTTATCACTCTGGTTTCACCCAGGACATCGAATACTTTAGCGGCCTGCTGAAAGAACGGGAACCAGGAACGTCACTCGCGGCGGTGGGCTACTCCCTCGGCGGAAACGTACTACTGAAGTGGCTAGGTGAGAGCCCGTCCGCTTCGCGCCTCGTCACCTGCGTCGCAGTCTCAGTGCCTTTCGACCTCGCGATCTGTTCCGAGGCCATCGAGAAGGGCTTCTCCCGGGTCTACATGTGGGAGCTGATGGCGCGCATGCGCCGTAACGCCAAACTCAAGTTCGGCCACATCCCCTCGCCCATCCCACTGCCCGACATCGACTCGTTGCGTACCTTCCGTGAATTCGACGACGCCATGACGGCGCCGTTGCACGGCTACCTGGATGCGGATGACTACTACACCCGCTGCAGCAGTCGGCCGTTCCTGAAGAATATCAAGGTGCCGACCCTGATCCTGCACTCGGCCGACGATCCTTTCATGACGCCGGCGGCGCTGCCGCGGGACGAGGAACTCCCGCCGGCGGTGCGCTTCGAGCTGAGCGCCCGCGGTGGCCACGTGGGCTTCATGAATGGCTCCCTGTTCACCCCGCGGCGCTGGCTGGACGCACGCATCACCGAGCACCTGCGGGAGCATCTCCCATCACAATAAGAAGGGGGTAAGGCCGGGGATTTGGCGCGAGCACAGCTCGTGCCCCCGGCGAACGGTTATACATGGACGTATGACCAGGTCGGCACACCATGGATGGTCAATCAGCCCAGATCAAAAGAGAAGAGGGCCTCGTGGCCCTCTTCTCTTTTGATCTTTATCTCAACTGACTTATGCCGCGTTTATAGCCTTCATGCTGAGGCGGATGCGGCCTTGCCGGTCCACTTCCAGCACCTTGACCTTGATGACGTCGCCTTCTTTGAGCTTGTCGCTGACCTTCTCGACGCGTTCCTCGGAGATCTGCGAGATGTGCACCAGGCCGTCGCGGCCGGGCAAGATGCTGACGAAGGCGCCGAAATCCATGAGCTTTACCACCTTGCCTTCGTAGATGCGGCCTACTTCCACGTCGGCGGTGATGTCCTCGATGCGCTTCCTGGCGGCCTCGCCGTCGGCCTTGTCCACCGACGCGATCTTGATGGTGCCATCGTCTTCGATCTCGATGGTGGTGCTGGTCTCCTCCTGGATGCCGCGCACCACGACGCCGCCCTTGCCGATGACGTCGCGGATCTTCTCGGGGTCGATCTTGATGACGATGATGCGCGGGGCCCATTCGGACATCTCGGCGCGTGGCTTGGAGATGACCTCGTTCATCTTGCCGAGGATGTGAAGCCGGCCGTCCTTCGCTTGCGCTAAGGCCTGCTGCATGATCTCCTTGGTGATGCCGTCGATCTTGATGTCCATCTGCAGGGCGGTGATGCCAGTGGCGGTGCCCGCCACCTTGAAGTCCATGTCGCCCAGGTGGTCCTCGTCGCCGAGGATGTCGGTGAGCACCGCGAAGCCTTTGGTCTCCTTTATCAGGCCCATGGCGACGCCGGCTACCGGCGCCTTCAGGGGCACACCGGCGTCCATCAGCGACAGGCTGGTGCCGCAGACGGAAGCCATGGAGCTGGAACCGTTGGATTCAGTGATCTCCGAGACCACGCGAACCACGTAGGGATACGTAGTCATGTCGGGCATCACGGCCTGGATGCCGCGCTTGGCGAGGCGGCCATGGCCGATCTCGCGGCGCTTGGGGGAGCCCATCATGCCGGTCTCACCCACCGAGTACGGCGGGAAGTTGTAATGCAGCATGAACGGCTCTTTGCGCTCGCCTTCGATGGCGTCGATGATCTGTGCGTCGCGGCCGGTGCCGAGGGTGGTGACCACCATCGCCTGCGTCTCGCCGCGGGTGAATAGCGCCGAACCGTGGGCACGGGGCAACACGCCGACCTTGATGGTGATGGGACGCACGGTCTTGGTGTCGCGCCCGTCGATACGGGGCTTGCCCTCGATGATGCGGCCGCGGACGATCTTCTTCTCCAGGTCAGCGAAGGCGCCCTTCACCAGGCCCTCGGCGTACTTGCCTTCGCCCTCGCCGGCGAACTTGGCGACGGTCTCGGCACCCAGCTCAGCGATACGGGTGTAGCGGGCCTGCTTGTCGGCGATCTGGTAGGCCTCCACCAGCGGTTTCTCGAAGGCACCGGCCACGGCTTCCGCCAGGCCTTTGTCCTTCTCTTCCGGCTTCCAGTCCCAGGCGGGCTTGCAGGCTTCCCTGGCGAGCTCCTTGATGACCTTGATGGCGGCCTGCATCTGCTCGTGGCCGAACACCACGGCGCCGAGCATGATCTCTTCGGAGAGGCAGTCCGCTTCGGATTCCACCATCAGCACAGCGCTCTCGGTGCCGGCGACCACCAGGTCCAGGTCCGACTCCAACAGCTGGGTGCGGGTGGGGTTCAGCACGTATTTGCCACTGATGTAACCGACGCGCGCGCCGCCGATGGGACCGGCGAACGGCAGGCCGGCGATGGCCAGCGCCGCAGAGGCGCCCAGCAGCGAGGGGATGTCCGCATTCACATCCGGATTAACGGACATGACCGTCGCGACCACCTGGACTTCATTGATGAAACCCTTGGGAAACAGCGGGCGCAGGGGACGGTCGATGAGGCGGGAGGTGAGAGTCTCGTTCTCGCTGGGACGCCCTTCGCGCTTGAAGAAGCCGCCGGGGATCTTGCCCGCAGCGTAGGTCTTCTCCTGGTAGTTCACGGTGAGCGGGAAGAAATCCCGGCCCGGGACGGCTTTGGTGGAACCCACGGCGGTGACCAGCACCACCGTGTCGTTCATGGTCACCATCACCGCGCCATCGGCCTGGCGGGCGATCTCACCCGTCTCTAGGGTGACGGTGTGTTCTCCGTACTGGAAACTCTTGCGGAATACGGTCACGGGTTATACCCCTCGTGTGCTGCGTTGGAGGACGGACGTAGTGTTCAGCGGCGCAGGCCGAGACGCTCGATGAGCGACTCGTAGCGCTTCTGGTCCGCCTTCTTGAGGTAATCCAGCAGCTTGCGGCGCTGGTTCACCATCTTGAGCAGCCCACGACGGGAATGATGATCCTGCTGATGATCGTTGAAGTGATTGCCCAGGCCGTCGATACGCGCGCTGAGCAGCGCCACCTGGACTTCCGGGGAACCCGTATCTTTGGCATCGCGACGGTAGGTGGCGATGACTTCCTGTTTCTTCTCGGCCGTGAAAACCATTCGTTCGAACTCCACTGACTGTTTTTACACTTGAGATTCAGCCGCCTATTGTATCCGCACGGCCGGCCTCGGACAAGCAAAAATCCAATGAAATCAGGGCTAAGCCGTGCGTCCTCTGGCCCCGTCCATGGGCGACGCCGGCAGGTTCATGAGGCGCCGGGGGGCTAGACGTCCGTCGCTCTGGATCTCCCCCACCCCCAGGAACCGGTCGTCGGCGTAGACCCGCAGCTGTCCCGCTGTGGGGGCACCGGCCACGAACACCGGCTGTCCCTTGGTGAAATACCAGGCGGCATCGCCGGAGAGCCGGGCCTCGGGCCAATGCCTGAGGGCGCTGTCCACCGGCAAGAGCAGTCGGTCCAGCGTGGCACCTGTACCCAGTGCCTCCAGTTCCGCGAGGCTGACCATGGCAGCTTCCAAAGTGAAAGGGCCCACCGCGAGGCGCCTGAGGATTGTCACATGGCCGCAGGTGCCGAGCGCAGCGGCCACGTCCTCCACCAGGGTACGGATGTAGGTGCCCTTGGAGCAGCGCACCTCGAGTGTAAGGCTGTCGGTACTCCAGCCCTTTAGGATGAGTTCGTGGATGGTCACGGGACGGGGTTCCCGCGGCACTTCAACGCCTTCCCGGGCCAAGTCATAGAGCCGCTGGCCCTGGTGCCGCAGGGCCGAATACATCGGGGGAACCTGCAGGATCTCGCCCCGGAACTTCGCCAGGGCCCGTGAGAGGGTCGCCTCGTCCAGTGCCGGCACCGGCTTGGTCTCCACCACCTCGCCTTCCGCGTCGGCGGTGGCGGTGCGTTCGCCCAGGCGGCAGGTGACGACGTAGTACTTGTCCGCGTCCAGCAGGAAGCCCGATACCTTGGTGGCCTCACCGAAGCATACCGGCAGCATCCCGCTGGCCAGGGGATCAAGGCTGCCGGTATGGCCCGCCTTGTTGGCGGCGAACAGGCGCTTCACCCTCTGCAGGGCGTCGTTGGAAGTGAGGCCCACGGGCTTGTCCAGGAGCAGCACGCCGTGCACGTCACGGCGCGGCGCACGGGTGCTGGGCCCGTTGCCTTGCGCCGGATCGGCCATGGTCACTGTGGGTCTTTCCCGTCGCCGGGGTTGTTAGCGCGGGCGATGAGTGCCTCGAGCTTGGCGGCGCGTTCCTCGGTCTCGTCGTACTGGAAGCGCAGCTCCGGGGTGATCCTGAGGCGCATGGCGCGGCCGAGCTCGTGGCGCAGGAAACCGGCGCCCTGCTGCAGGGCCGCCACGAGTTCCGCGTGGCTCATGCCCTGGCCCAAGGAGGAGACGAAGACCTTGGCATAGGCCAAGTCCTTGGAGACCTCCACCGCCGTGACCGTCACGAGGCCGGCACGCGGATCCTCCAGCACGCGGCCGATCAGGCCCGCGAGCTCGCGCTGCAACTGTTCGGCGACGCGGGTGGACCGCTGGAATTCCCTTGGCATGGTCCGACTGGTCCCGTTACAGGGTGCGCGCGACTTCTACGCGCTCATAGCATTCGATCATGTCGCCCGGTTTGACGTCGTTGTAGTCCTTCACGCCGATGCCGCACTCGGTACCTGCTCGGACCTCGTTGACGTCGTCCTTGAAGCGGCGCAGGGACTCGAGCGCGCCTTGGAAGATGACCACGTTCTCGCGCAGCACCCGGATCGGATTGTTGCGCTTGACGTAACCCTCCACCACTAGGCAGCCGGCGATGGCGCCGATCTTCGAGGAACGGAACACGTCGCGCACCTCGGCGAGACCCACGATCTGCTCGCGCATCTCCGGCGAAAGCATGCCGGTGATGGCTTTCTTGACGTCATCGATGGCCTCGTAGATGACGCTGTAGTAGCGCATATCGACGCCGGCCTCCGCCACCAGGCGGCGCGCGCCGGCATCGGCGCGCACGTTGAAACCGATGATCACTGCCTTGGAGGCGGCTGCCAGATTCACGTCGGACTCGGTGATGCCGCCGACGCTGCTCGCGATCACCTTGACCTTGACCTCGTCCGTCGAGAGCTGGGAGAGCGCGTCACGCAACGCCTCGGCGCTGCCCTGCACGTCGGACTTGATGAGGAGGTTGAGGGATTTCTGTCCGTCCGCCAACTGCTGGAAGACGTCGTCGAGCTTCACGCCCTGGGCACGTGCCAGTTTCACGTCGCGGAACTTGCCCTGTCTGTACAACGCGACCTCGCGCGCCTTGCGTTCATCGGTCACCACCTGAGCCTCGTCACCTGCGTTGGGCGTACCCGAGAGGCCCAGCACCAGCGCCGGCATGGATGGACCGGCTTCCTCGATGCGTTCACCTGCTTCGTCGAACATGGCGCGCACACGGCCGAACTCATGGCCCGCCAGCAGGATGTCGCCGGCCTTAAGTTTGCCCTTCTGTACGAGCACCGTGGCCACGACCCCGCGGCCTTTCTCCAGGCTCGATTCCAGCACGAAGCCGGTCGCCGGACCGTCAGCCACGGCTTTGAGTTCCATGACCTCCGCCTGCACCAGGATGGAATCCAGCAGCTTGTCGACACCGGCGCCGGTCTTAGCCGATACCTGAACAAAGATGTTCTCTCCACCCCATTCCTCGGGGATGATCTGGTGCTGGGACAGGCCGTTGCGCACGCGGTCGAAATCAGCCTCCGGCTTGTCGCTTTTGGTGAGCGCCACCACGATGGGCACCTCGGCAGCACGCGCATGGTTGATGGCCTCCACGGTCTGCGGCATGACGCCGTCGTCCGCGGCCACCACCAGTACCACGATATCCGTCACCTTGGCGCCGCGGGCGCGCATGGCGGTGAAGGCTGCGTGGCCGGGCGTGTCCAGGAAAGTGATGGCGCCTTTCGGCGTCTGCACATGATAGGCACCGATGTGCTGGGTGATGCCACCGGCCTCGCGGGCCGCGACACGCGTCTTGCGGATGTAATCGAGCAGCGAGGTCTTGCCGTGGTCGACGTGGCCCATGACGGTGACTACGGGAGCCCGGGTGACTTCCTCGCCCTGCTCCTCCGGCTTCGTCTGCAGCACCTGGTCCTCGAGATCGCTCTCCTTGAGCAGCTTCGCCTTGTGGCCCATCTCGTCCACGACGATGGCGGCGGTCTCCTGGTCGATGATCTGGTTGATGGTGGCCATGGCCCCCATGCCCATCATCACCTTGATGACCTCGTTGGCTTTCACGGCCATGCGTGCCGCGAGTTCACCCACGGTGATGGTCTCGGGGATGGCGACTTCGCGCACCTGTGGCGCCACGGGCTTCTCGAAACCGTGCTTGGCCTCGAGCTGCACGTTGACGGCGGTCCGAGTCTTGCCCTGCTTCTTCTTGCGCTTGCTGGAGATCTCGTGGGCCACGTGCAGTTCAGCGCGGCCGTAGCGGGTATGGGTGTCGGGTGCGGCGACCACCGGCGCGGCGCCGGGCTTGCCCTTGGGCAGTGCAGCGCGCATGCGCCGGTCTTCCTCGTCCGCCTCGCGGCGGGCGTCGGACTCGGCGCGGCGGCGCTCGGCGTCAGCGCGGGCGTGGCTTTCCTGTTCCTGCTTGCGCTTGGCTTCCTCGTCATGCCGCAGCTTGCGCTCCTGTTCCTCCGCCTGGCGCTTGGCGTCCTCGGCGGCCTGCTTCTCGGCGCGCGCGGCCTCGCGGACCGCCTCCTCGGCGTGCTGCTGGGCGAGTTCGGCCTGGCGTACGGCATCCTCTTCGGCACGGCGCTTGGTCTCTTCCTCGATGACCGCGCTACGTTTCACGTAGGTGCGCTTCTTGCGCACCTCGACGCTCACGGTCTTGGCCCGGCCCTGGTTGCCGGTGAGCTTAATCTCGGAGACGCTACGACGCTTGAGCGTGATCTTGCGCGGCTCGGCGGAGGAATCCTCGCCGTGACTGTGGCGCAGGTGCGTGAGCAGCTGCATCTTCTGGTCGTCGCTGATGGAGGCGTCCGGATCGCCGACCTGGATGCCGGCCTCCGCGAGCTGCGTCAGCAGGCGGTCCACCGGCGTACCTACCACTTCAGCGAGTTGTCTTACCGTGACTTGCGCCATTCGTGTGCTCCTACCTGCCCGTTCTTGCTCTTAGTTCTCTTACGCCTGTTCGCCGGCGAACCACGGCGCGCGCGCCGTCATGATCAGTTGCGCGGCGCGGGCCTCGTCCAGTCCCTCGATGTCCTTGATGTCCTCCACGGCCTGCTCCGCCAGTTCTTCCATGGTGCGGATGCCGTGGTTGGCGAGCTTGAAGGCCAGTGCCTTGTCCATGCCCTCCATGTTGAGTAGGTCTTCGGCTGGCTCGGCATCACCCACCTGCTCCTCGCTGGCGATGGCCTGCGTGAGCAGCACGTCGCGGGCGCGGCCGCGGAGTTCCTCGACGGTCGCTTCGTCGAACTCCTCGATCGAGAGCAGCTCGGCGGTCGGGACGTAGGCGATCTCCTCGATGCTGGAGAAACCCTCCTGCACCAGGATTGCGGCCACGTCAGCGTCTACGTCCATCTGTTCCATAAACAGCTTCTGCAGTGCCTGGGACTCGGCTTCGGTCTTCTGCGAAGCCTGGGCCTCGCTCATGACGTTGAGTTCCCAGCCTGAGAGCTGGCTCGCGAGCCGCACGTTCTGGCCGCCGCGGCCGATGGCCTTGGAAAGGTTGTCCTCGGCGACGGCGATATCCATGCTCTTCGCCTCCTCGTCCATGGTGATGGAGAGCACTTCGGCGGGGGACATGGCGTTGATGACGAACTGCGCCGGATTGTCGTCCCAGGGCACGATGTCCACGCGCTCGCCGGCGAGCTCGTTGGATACGGCCTGCACACGCGAGCCGCGCATGCCGACGCATGCGCCCACGGGGTCGATGCGCGAATCGTTGCTCTTCACCGCCACCTTGGCGCGGGAACCCGGGTCACGGGCGGCGCCGCGGATCTCGATGAGGCCCTGGCCCACTTCCGGCACTTCGAGCTTGAAGAGCTCGATGAGGAACTCGGGCGCGGTGCGGGTCACGAACAGCTGGGGACCACGAGCCTCGGCGCGTACTTCCTTGAGGAAGCCACGGATACGGTCACCGGTGCGCACCGCCTCGCGCGGGATCATATCCTCGCGGGGGATGAAGGCCTCGGCATTGTTGCCGAGGTCGATGTAGACGTTACCGCGCTCTACGCGCTTCACGAGGCCCGTGACGAGCTCCCCGACACGCCCCTGGTAGGCCTCGACGACCTGGGCGCGCTCGGCTTCGCGCACCTTCTGCACGATGACCTGCTTCGCGGTCTGGGCGGCGATGCGGCCGAAGCCCACGGATTCCATGGGCTCCTCGATGTATTCGCCTATGACGATGTCGGGTTTGACGTCCACGGCATCCATCAGGCGGATCTCGCGATCCGGCGACTCGAGCAGCATGTCGTCCGGCTGCACCAGCCAGCGGCGGAAAGTCTCGTACTCGCCCGTCTGGCGGTTGATGGAGACCCGCGCGTCGATCTCGCCGCCGTGCTTCTTGCGCGTGGCCGAGGCCAACGCTGCTTCCAGCGCCTCGAAGATCACATTCTTGTCTACGCCCTTCTCGTTGGAGACGGCGTCGACGACCAGCAGTATTTCTTTGTTCATAGTCTCTATTTCCAAATCAAACATTCAGTTTCAGAATTCCGGCACCAGCCGAGCCCTGGCGATATCCGCGAGCGGTAGCTTGTGCAACAGGCCATCCACCTCAACCAGCACCTCGCCGGCCTCGCAGCCCTTGAGCGTGCCCGTGTAGCGCTTGCGGCCGTCACGCGGCAGCAGTAGCTCGAGCTTCGCCTTCTCGCCCGCGAAACGGGCGAAATCCGTCTCCTTGCGCAGCGGCCGGTCCAGGCCCGGAGAGGACACCTCGAGGGTGTAAGCCCCTGGGATCGGATCCTCCACGTCCAGCACCGCACTCACCTGGCGGCTCACCTTCTCGCAATCGTCCACGGTCACGCCACCTTCCCGGTCGATGAAGATCCGGAGCAGGCCACCGCGGCCCTGGGGATGGAACTCCAGTTCCACCACCTCGTATCCCAGCGCCTCCACCGGCGTTTCCAAGAGTCTGAGCAGCGTTTCGCGCATCGCCAGCCTGTACAAATAAAAAATGGGCCCGAGGCCCATTCCCAAAACCGCCCCGCGGAACCGCGAAGCGACCCTAACGACAAACCCCGGATTGCCCGGGGGTGCTGGCGCGACCTTTCTGGCATGAGGCCTGCGCCGGACACAAAAAAACCCCTGCGCGGGGTCCCTGTATCCAAGAACTTCTGTAGCAATGCTACCTAAGTCATTGATTTATTGGTAGCGGGGGTAGGATTTGAACCTACGACCTTCGGGTTATGAGCCCGACGAGCTGCCAGACTGCTCCACCCCGCACCCGGCGGACAGGAAATATATAGCAAAAGGCCCGGTTTTTCAAGGTTTTGTAGCGGAAATGCGACGTGGCGCCGCATCCTGCCTAGGTTTTCAGAACGCGATGACCCGCGCGCAGAGCGCCAAGAGCGGCCCCGGCAGCACCCCCAGCACCAGGATGGCGAGGCCATTGCCGGACAAGAGCCAGCGCACGTCAAACTCGGCACGCACGTTGCGCGCACCGGACGGCGCCCGATCAAAGTACATGAGCTTCACGAGGCGTATGTAATAGAACGCGCTGATGATGGTGAACGCCACCGCCGTCACCGCGAGCCAGGTGAGGCCCGCGTCTATCACGGCGCGCAGCACGTAGAGCTTGGCGAAGAAACCCACGAACGGCGGCACGCCTGCCATGCCAAACATCACCATCAGCATCATGGCCGCGAACCAGGGGCTGCGCTCGTTCAGCCCTTTGAAATCGTCGAGGCGCTCGGACTCAAAGCCCTTGCGCGCCAAGAGCAGGATCAGGCCGAAGCCCGCCATGGCCATGACCACGTAGGTGAGCGTGTAGAACATGGCCGCCTGGTAGCCGGCGGTGGTGCCCGTCAGGATGCCGAGCAGGATGAAGCCCACGTGGCCGATGGTGGAATAGGCCAGCATGCGCTTCAGGTTGCTCTGGGCGATGGCGACGATGCTGCCGATGGCCATGGACAGCACCGAGATCACGATCAGCATGCCCTGCCACTGCGGGTGCAGCCCACCCAGTCCCGCCACCAGGAAGCGCATGAACAGCGCGAAGGCCGCGATCTTAGGCGCGGTGCCCACGAATAGCGTGACCGAGGTGGCGGAACCCTCGTAGACGTCCGGCAGCCACATGTGGAACGGCACGGCGCCGAGCTTGAAACACAGGCCCGTCACCACGAAGCCTAGGGCGAAGAGCGAGGCGATGCTGGCCGTCGGGGCCGAGGCGATGTGCACGCCGAGGGTGGTGAGGTCCAGCGTGCCGGTGGCGCCGTATAGCAGCGACATGCCGTAGAGCAGCACGCCGGAGGCGATGGCTCCTAGCACGAAATATTTCATGGCCGCCTCGGAGGCCACCGGGGACTCCCGGTCCAGTGCCACCATGGCGTAGAGGGACAGGGAATGGAGCTCGAGTCCCAGGTACACGGTGAGCATGTTGTGGGCCGAGATCATGATGAGCATGCCGAGCAGCGCGGTCAGACCCAGGATGTAGTACTCACCCTTGAACAGGCTGCGGTCTCTGAGGTAATCGCGGGAATAGATGAACACCACCGCCACGATGAGATAGGTGAAGAGCTTGAGCACGTTGCCCATGGCATCGTTCACGAACATGCCACTAAAGGTGAGCAGGCTGCCCTGCTGGGCTACCGCCACCGTCAACCAGGCGGCGCCCGCCACCGACGCCAGCGACAGCCAGTAAGTCACGAGCCGGTGCGATTCGGAGACGAACACGTCCACCACCAGGATGAAGCAGATCATCCCCAGGAGGAACATCTCCGGGACGGCGGGCAGGAACTGGGGCAGTACGAAGTTCATGGGATCATCCACCTGTGAGTTTCGTCTGCACCACCTGGTGCACCAGGTTGGTGACGGTGGCGTGCATCACGTCCAACAGCGGCGCAGGCCAGACGCCGATGAGGATCACCGGCACGGCGCAGAGAACGAGGACGATCAGCTCACGCTGGTTCACGTCCTTCATCTCCTTCACGTGGTCGTTGCCGATGGGACCGTAGATCACCCGCTTCACAAGCCACAGCGAATAAGCTGCGCCCAGGAACAGCGTGAAGGCCGCACCGAAGGCCACCCAGAAGTTGGCGCGCATGGCGGTCAAGATCACCATCCATTCGCCCACGAAGCCCGAGGTGCCCGGCAGGCCGCAGTTGGCCATGGCGAACAGCACCATGAAGAAGGCGAACGCCGGCATGACGTTCACCACGCCACCGTAGGCGCTGATCTCGCGGCTGTGCAGCCGGTCGTAGAGCACGCCGACGCAGAGGAACAGCGCGCCGGAGACGAAACCGTGGGAGATCATCTGCACCATACCGCCCTCCACGCCCATCACAGTGCCGGCAAGGCCGCCGCTCTTCTCGAAGATGGCGAACAGCAGGAAGAAGCCCAGCGTCACGAAACCCATGTGAGCCACGGAGGAATAGGCCACCAGCTTCTTCATGTCCGTCTGCACGACGGCCACGAAGCCGATGTAGATGATGGCGGTAAGCGACAAGCCCACCACCAGCCAGGTGAGCGCATGGCTGGCATCCGGGGTGATGGGCAGGCTGAAGCGCAGGAAGCCGTAGCCGCCCATCTTCAGCATGATGGCG
>DATGHI010000060.1:0-5039 GCA_035308065.1 Gammaproteobacteria bacterium
GCAGCGGCAGATGCTCGAGCCAGAAATGGTTGTCGTAATGCAGATCGAGCAGCGTCCCGTCCATGTCCAGGAACACGCTCTCGATCTTCGACCAGTCCGGCGGATTTCGTGCTGCGGGGAGCATGCTCCTTATCATATACTCGCCGCACGCCTGAGGGACCCGCCGTGACCCAAGCCGACGAAAAGCTGCTCGCGCCGCTCCTGGACATCGCCCGCTCTGCGAGCGTCGAGATCATGCGCATCTACACCACCGATTTCACGGTGGGCGTGAAGGCAGACGCCTCGCCGGTCACGGAAGCGGATCTCGCGGCCCATCAGGTCATCGTCGGCGATCTCAAGCGCATCACCCCCGACCTGCCGGTGCTCTCGGAGGAATCCGCGGACATCCCGTTCGCGGAGCGCCGCCGCTGGGACAGCTACTGGCTGGTGGACCCGCTGGACGGAACCAAGGAGTTCATCAGCAAGAACGGCGACTTCACCGTCAACATCGCCCTGGTGCAGGGCGGCACACCGGTGGTGGGGGTGGTGCACATCCCGGCCAGCGGCATGAGCTATTACGGCTGCGTGGGCGTGGGTGCGTTCCGCCGCGACCGGGACGGCCAGGCCTCGCCCATAAAGGTTCGCAAACTCATCAGCGGCGCGCCGGTGAAGGTGGTGGCGAGCCGCTCCCACCGCGGCCCGCTGCTGGACGGCTATCTCGCGAAGCTCGGCCCCCATGAGACCGTGTCCCGCGGCAGCTCCCTCAAGTTCTGCCTGGTGGCGGAAGGGGCGGCGGACGTGTATCCGCGCTTGGGGCCCACGTCCGAGTGGGACACCGCCGCGGGCCACGCGGTATTGCTCGCCGCCGGCGGCCATGTGATCGGCGTGGATGGGGCGTCCCTCGCCTACAATGCTGAGGAATCGCTTCTGAATCCCCACTTTATCGCCTACGCCGATGCCTCACGCGACTGGCGCGCATACCTGTAGATAAAACGCCGGCTTTCGCCGGCGTTTCCTCATCTGGAACCCATTTCACTCAATCTTTGCCGAGCATGCCGTTCTTGAGGGAGTGCGTCGGCGGGTTGGGGCCAAAGAACACGTTCATGAGCGCCTTGTGGAAGGCATCGCCGGCGATGGTCCCGCGGGGGGTGCCGTTCCAGCTAATCTGAGTGCCCTGACTCGGGACCCAATCGATGGTGATGACGTCGTCCTTCTTGGAGTCGCCGAAATAAGAGATGAACTGCTCGATCTGGTCGTGCAGCGCGTCGTAGCTGTCCGGGTTGTTGGCCTTGAAGTCGTCATGCCAGGCGTCCGCGAACTGATCCTTGCTGACCTCGTAGATCATGTGCATGAGCACGCGGTCAGGACCCGTGGAGGCGATGACGGTGGCTCCATCGTCGCTCTTCTGCGGCAGGTAGAGCGCCCCCACGTAGATCTTGAAGAACACCTTGGTGCGCAGGCCCACGCCGTTCAGCACCAGGTTGGTGCCCGCCAACTGGGCGCTGTCCGGCACGTCCACGCCCGCGAGGGTCGCGGCGCCCGTGCCGCTCATCACGGCGAAGCTCAAAAGGAATAGCGCGATGCGTCTCATGGCCTGCCCCCCTTTCCGGTGATGACTCCAGCCTAGCACTTCTTAATGGAGGTGATCTTTGAAGAATTTGATTGTCCGCGTCCAGGAATCCTCCGCAGCCGCGGCCTGGTAGTTAGCGCCCGAGGGGTTGGCGAAGGCGTGGCCCGCATTCGGGTATTCATGTATCTCCGCATCCACTTTGGCGTCCTTGAGCGCCTTCTCGAAGGCGTCCACATCCGCCACGGTGATGCCCTGGTCCAGCTCGCCGAAGAAGCCGATGAGCGGCATCTTGAGCGTGGAGAGCTGGGCCACGTCCGTCACCGGCCGCCCGTAGTACATGACCGCTGCGTCCAGCTTGTCCGGAAAGAGCAGCGCGGTCTGCAAGGACCAGCCGCCCCCGAAGCACCAGCCGATGACGCCCATCTTGGTGGCGTGCTCGTGGTCGTGGAGGTAGGCGTAGGCCTGGCGCAGGTTGTCCTTGGCGGCGTCCTGATCGTTCATGACCGCCATCATGTATTTTTTGGCGTCGTCCGGGTTCGCGGCGGATTGCCCCCCATAGAGGTCCACCGCCAGCACCTCATAGCCCTCGCCCGCGAGCCGGTCGGCGGTGCGGCGGATGTTGTCGTTCAGGCCCCACCACTCGTGGATCATGATGATGCCGGGCAGTGGACCCTTGGCGGACGCCGGGCGGCTGAGGTAGCCCTTCACTTCCTTGCCGCCCACGGTGGCATACGCGGCTTCCACGCCCTGCACCGGCTGGGACGGCTTCACCACCGCCACCGGGCTTGGCGCCGGCGTGTCGTTGTGGTGCATGGCCGCCATGGCGGCGAGATACTCGGCGTCGCTCATGTCCGCCAAGGCGACCGTGGACGCGCCGATGAGAATCAGGAAGGAAAAACCTAGCGCGAAGGAACGCATGGGAGCCTCCTCGATGCTTAATTGCCCTGGTAAACACACCCCGACGTGCAGGTTTCGGCGATCACGACCTTGGACAAGCCAGGCAGGACGGGTTTCAGCTTCTGCCAGATCCAGCGGGCCAGGTTCTCGCTCGTCGGGTTCTCGAGGCCCGGCACGTCGTTGAGGTAGCGGTGGTCCAGGATGTCGAACACGGGCCCGAAGGCAGTCTTCAAGTCCGCGAAATCCATGATCCAGCCGGTCTTCGGGTTTAGGGGTCCGCCCACATGAATCTCCACCCGGAAGGAATGGCCGTGCAACCGGCTGCACTTGTGCTCCGGCGGCAGGTTCGGCAGGCGGTGGGCCGCCTCGATGTGGAACGCCTTGTATATCTCCATGGCCCATTATAAACGCCGCGTCCGGCGGGCGTGTTAACCTTGTCAGCTTGCGCAGGAACCCGCGGCCACCATGGTCAAAGACCCGAAGAAGATCCGCGAACAGATCATCCAGCTCAAACTGGAACATCACGATCTGGACATGGCCATCGCCCGCCTCGTATCCGACCCCACCAGCGACGAGTTGCACCTCTCGCGCATGAAGAAGCGCAAGCTGCAACTCAAGGACTACATCGCCCGCCTCGAGAGCATGCTCATCCCGGACCTGGACGCGTGATCGACCTGCATCTGCATTCCCGCGCCTCGGACGGTACCCTCGCCCCCGCAGCGCTGGTGGCGCTCGCGGCGCAACGCCAAGTGCGCCTCATGTCCCTGACGGACCACGACACCCTGGAAGGCACCCATGAGGCCGCATCGGCAGCCAAGCAGGCTAGTCTGCGCTTCGTCCCGGGGGTGGAGATCTCCGTCAGCTGGGAGAACAAGACCCTGCACGTGGTGGCCCTGGACGTGGACCCGGAGCACCCGGTCCTCAGCTCAGGCCTCGCGCGCCTGCAGGCGGTACGCGATGCACGGGCCGTGGAGATCGGCCGGCGTCTCGAAGCCCGGGGTGCCACCGGCGCCTACGCGGGCGCGGAACGGCTTGCGGACGGCGCGCGCTTGACCCGCACCCACTTTGCCCGCTTCCTGCATGAGGCGGGCCACGTGAAGGACGAGGCCCAGGCTTACCGGAAATTCCTCGGCCACGGCAAACCCGGTAACGTGATCGCCACCTGGGCGAGCCTTGAAGAGGCCTTAAGCTGGATACACGGCGCCGGCGGCCAGGCGGTGCTGGCCCATCCGTTCCGTTACGGCCTGACCCGCGCCTGGCTGGTGAAAGTCCTGACCGCGTTCAAGCAGGCGGGCGGCGACGCCATGGAAGTGGTGAGCGGTCGCGGCAACCCGGATGAACTGCACGTGGCCGCCCATCTAGCGGCGCGTTTTGAGTTGGCAGGATCAGTGGGATCGGATTTTCATGCGCCGGCACCCTACTCGCAGCCGGGCGTCGCCGTGGAACTGCCAGCAAGCGTGAAACCGGTGTGGGAAAGATTCAGGAATTAAGCCGCAACGTAGACCCAGGCTTCAGTGCCGGACCTCAGACGCACCTCCACCCGCTTGTACGCGTCCGTCTCGTAGGCGTCGGCCGCCTCGAGTTCCTCCGGGCTGATCTCGAACACCACCCCGTCCACTTCGTCCGAGGGTTCCCCGGGTACCAGGATCTTGTGCAGCGCGAGGCCGCTCAGACCTACCACCATGGGGTCATTGATTTCGATACTGGCGAGCCGCCAGCCCACCACCACGTCGGCGCGGCCCTTCAACTTCCGTCCGAAATTCGCGAGTTGCACGGTTTCTTGCTGCAAGGTCCCGTAGGAAAAAAGCTTTTCGCTGTAGCGATCAGCCATTACCGATCTTGGAAGGCAGGCTCTGCATCAACTCTTCGACGGAAACCGTCGCCATGATGGGGTCGGAGTCCTGCTCCACCGCTTCGGAATCCAGCCAATCGGCGCGCGGCGCTTGCTTGGCGCCCAAAGAGGCGAAATCGAACTGCTGCGGGTCCAGGAGGTGCTCGGGGACCACGTTGGCCAGGGCGGAGAAGATGGTCTGGGTGCGTCCCGGGAACTTGCGCTCCCATTCCGCGAGCATGGCCTTCACGGCTTTGCGCTGCAGGTGTTCCTGGGAGCCGCAGAGGTTGCAGGGGATGATGGGGAACTCGCGCAACTGCGCGTATTTGGCGATGTCCTTCTCGTCCACGTAGGCCAAGGGGCGGATCACCACGTGGCGGCCGTCGTCGGAGAGCAGTTTCGGCGGCATGGCCCGGAGCTTGCCGCCGTAGAAGAGGTTCAGAAAGAAGGTCTCCAGGATGTCGCCGCGGTGGTGGCCGAGAGCGATCTTGGTGACGCCGTGCTCCGCCGCGAACTTGTAGAGCGCGCCGCGGCGCAGCCGCGAGCACAGGCTGCACATGGTCTTGCCTTCCGGCACCACGCGCTTCACCACGCTGTAGGTGTCCTGCTCCAGGATGCGGAAGGGCACGCCCAGTTCCGCGAGGTACGTCGGCAACACTTCCACCGGGAAATCCGGCTGCTTCTGGTCCAGGTTCACCGCCAGGAGCTCGAACTTCACCGGCGCGCTTTGCTTGAGCTTCAGGAGCACGTCCAGCAGGGTGT
>DATGHI010000061.1:0-3920 GCA_035308065.1 Gammaproteobacteria bacterium
GTTTGCATTCGGCACCGCTGCGGTGGTCACGGCGGCGGCGGTCTTCGTAGGCGTAGGCTGGTATGAGGGCCTGCTGCCGGTACCGATAGCTGCAGCCGCGGCCGGCATGCCCGAGAGCTTGCTGGGCACGCAGCCCGCCCCGGAGTTCCCCGCCGGCCTCGACTGGATCAACACCGGCGGCAAACCGGTGACCATCAGGGAACTGAAGGGCAAGGTGGTGCTGCTGGATTTCTGGACCTACGGCTGCATCAACTGTTTCCACGTGATCCCGGACCTCAAGAGGCTCGAGGCGAAGTATCCCGACAGCCTCGTCATCGTCGGCGTGCATTCCGCCAAGTTCGCCACCGAGGGCAAGACCGCGCATATCGCCGCCATCGTGCAGCGCTACGGGCTGAAGCACCCGGTGGTCAACGATCACGACCTCGAGATCTGGAACGAATTCGGCGCCACCGGCTGGCCGACGCTCACGGTCATCGATCCCGCCGGCAAGGTGGTGGGCGAAGTCTCGGGCGAAGGCCACTACGAGCTCCTGGACCGGGTCATCGGCGGCCTCACCAAGGAGTTCGGCGCACGCAAGGAATTGGACACCCGGCCCCTGTGGTTCGAGGGCCAGCAGGCCGTCATGCCCGCCACGCCGCTGCTCTATCCCGGCAAGGTGCTGGCGGACGCCCAGGGCAAGCGGCTCTTCATCGCCGATTCCAACCACGATCGCATCGTGGTGACGACGCTGGACGGCAAAGTGCTGACGGTCATCGGCGATGGCAAGGCCGGGCTCAGGGACGGTGCGTTCGCGGCGGCCGAATTCCGCTATCCCCAGGGGCTCACCTTGGCGGACCCGGACACGCTCTACGTGGCCGACACCGACAACGACGCGCTCCGGCGCGTGGACCTGAAGAAGGGCACGGTGGCGACGGTGGCGGGCGACGGCGAGCGCACTTACATGGACGAGGGCGAGCAGCCCGCGGCGAAGGCGGAACTCAACACCCCCTGGGACGTGCTCTACCACGACGGCTTGGTGTACATCGCCATGGCCGGCCAGCACCAGCTCTGGGTCTATGATCCCGCCAAGCAGGAGATACGCCACTTCGCCGGCTCCGGCAGCGAGGGCATTGACGACGGCGAACTCATGGACGCTTCCTTCGCGCAGCCGAGCGGCCTCACCACCGACGGCAACACGTTATACGTGGCCGATCCGGAAGCGAGCGCGGTGCGCGCGGTCGATTACAGCGGGCGCCTCGCGCGGGTGCGTACGCTCGTGGGCACAGGGCTCTTCGACTTCGGCGACGTGGACGGCAGCGGCGACGCGGTGCGCCTGCAGCACGATCTCGGGGTCGCTTGGTACTCGGGGCGTATCTACGTGGCCGATACCTACAACGGTAAGGTCAAAGTGCTGGACCCGGCGAGCCGCGCCGTCACCACGCTGCTCGGCGATGCCACGCTGGAGGAACCGGGCGGCCTGAGCGCGGTAGGCGGCACGCTCTACGTGGCGGACACGGACCACAACCGCATCGTCGCCGTGGATGCCAAGACCGGTGTGGCCCGCGAACTGAAACTCCAAGACCCGCAAAAACTTCTCGGCGGCCATTGACCCGGGCGCCCCGCGCGGCGCTACACTCATCGGCATGAATACCGTCCGTAAGCCGGGCAAGGGCGGCGAGCACAAGCTCGCGCTCCAGGAAGTGCTGGACTGGCTCGTCGAAGACGGCATCATCGGCGAAGACAAGGCGCAACTCCTGCGCGAGCTCGCGGAGCGCGGCGCCTACAAGGACCAGCACCCCCTCCTGATCCTCGGCAAACGCGGCTGGACCGACGCCCGCCCGCCCCATGCAGCGCTCACGGTGGAGTCCCTGAGCGTCTGGCTGGCGGCGCGCACCGGCCTTGCCTACATCAAGATCGACCCGCTCAAGCTCGACGTGCAACGCATCACCAACGTGGTGTCGCTGCCCTACGCCTCGCGCTTCAACGTGTTGCCCGTGGAGGTCAGGTCCCGGGAGATCACCTTCGCCACTTCCGAGCCCTACCAGCACGAGTGGGAACGCGAAATCTCCCAAGTGCAGAAGAAGGAGATCAAGCGGGTATTCGCTAACCCGGAGGACATCGCCCGCTACCTGGTGGAGTTCTATTCCATCTCCCGCTCGGTGCTGGGCGCGGAACGCCAGAACGAAGGTGCGCCGGCGGGCGGTGGTATCCAGAACCTGGAACAGCTCATCGAGCTCGGCCGTAGCGGCAAGCTCGACGTCAATGACCAGCACGTGGTGAGCATCGTCGAATGGCTGCTGCAATATGCCTTCGACCAGCGCGCCAGCGACATCCACGTGGAACCGCGCCGCGAACAAGGCATCATCCGCTTCCGCATCGACGGTGTGATGCAGCAGGTGTATCAGCTGCCGGCGGCGGTGCTGGCGCCGATCACGAGCCGCATCAAGATCCTGGCGCGCATGGATATCGCCGAGAAGCGACGCCCGCAGGACGGGCGCCTGAAGACGCGCAACCCGGCTGGCCAGGAGGTGGAACTGCGCCTGTCCACCATGCCCACGGCCTTCGGCGAGAAGCTGGTGATGCGCATCTTCGACCCCGTGGTGCTGCTCAAGGACTTCCGCGCCTTAGGGTTCACCGAGACCGACGAGAAGCTCTGGGACGCTATGATCGACAATCCGCATGGCATCGTGCTGGTGACCGGTCCCACCGGGTCCGGCAAGACCACGACCTTGTATTCCACCCTGAAACAGGTGGCCAAGCCCGAGGTCAACGTGTGTACAGTGGAGGACCCGATCGAGCTCGTGGAACCCGCCTTCAACCAGATGCAGGTGCAGCCGAACATCGACCTGACGTTCGCCTCCGGCGTGCGCACCCTGCTTCGACAGGACCCGGACATCATCATGATCGGCGAGGTGCGCGACGCGGAGACCGCAGAGATGGCGATACAGGCGGCGCTCACCGGTCATCTTGTATTCTCCACGCTGCACACCAATGACGCGCCGTCCTCCGTCAGCAGGCTCCTGGACCTCGGCGTTCAGCCGTTCCTCATCCAGTCGACGCTGCTCGGTGTCATCGCCCAGCGTCTGGTGCGCACCCTCTGTCCCCACTGCCGCCGGGAGGGGGAAGTGAGTGACGCGGACTGGGAGATGCTGGTGGCCCCATGGAAGGTTCAGAAGCCGCGGAGGGTCTACGAGGCGGCAGGCTGCCTCGAATGCCGCAATACCGGCTACCGCGGACGCGTCGGCATCTACGAGATGCTGTGCGTGAGCGCGAAACTCCGGCCCCTGATCACCGACCCTCTGGACGAGGACGGGCTGCGGGAGGCGGCGCTCAAGGACGGCATGAAGCCGTTACGTCTACGCGGCGCGCAGAAAGTGGCGGAAGGTGTCACCACCGTCGAGGAAGTGTTGCGGGTGGTGCCGCCGCCCACGGGTCGCTGACGGGCAAGCCGTAGCGCCGCCTTTCGATGGTAGTGTGCCCGTCCGTGGGGCGAAACCGCCGCCGGAGACCCGCCATGACTTCTGTTGACTGGAAAGCCGGGCTCAAGCCCGGGCTCGAGGCCCTGGGGGTCACGCTCCCAGAAGGCGGCGAGGCGCGCCTAATCCGCTTCGTGGAGCTGCTGCTCCATTGGAACCAGGCCTATAACCTCACGGCGGTACGCGACCCCGACGAGATGCTGACGAAGCACGTGCTGGACAGCTTGGCGGTGCTGCCGTTCGTGCAGGCCGGGCCGGTGGAGGACGTGGGCAGCGGCGCGGGCCTGCCCGGGATTCCGCTGGCCGTGGCCCTGCCGGGGATGCGCTTCACGCTCCTCGACAGCAACGGCAAGAAAACACGCTTCATGACCCATGCCGCTGTCGAGCTCGGGCTCAAGAATGTGGAGGTGGTACAGGCGCGGGCCGAGGGCTACCGCTCGCCGACGCCGTTTGCTACCGTCCTGA
>DATGHI010000062.1:0-6540 GCA_035308065.1 Gammaproteobacteria bacterium
GAGGCGGGCTTGCACCCGTCCTGGCTGGGGACCGCGTACCGGCGTGCGGCGGGGGAAGGGCTCATGGATGCTGCGGCGCGATTCCGCGTCGAGCACGCCGCCCGCTTGCTGCGCGAGACCGACGCAGCGCTCGCGTGCATCGCGATGGAGGCGGGCTTCTGCGACCAAAGCCACATGATCCGCACGTTCCGCCGGGTACTCGGGCGCCTGCCCTCCGCCGTCCGCGAAGATAGACGGCAGTTTAGACAGGAACAGTAACGGGGGCCGAGGAATCTCGGGTCGGGTCTGAGATCGGGATTAGGTATAACCCAGTCCCATCGGCCAGATAACCCCTCTCTACGACGAATTCCCACGCGGTGTGGGTGCGGTGGCGCACCGACCGGGCGGGTGTGTTCCGCCAAGATGACACGGATAGGGAGTGGCCTGCACCGCAGGCATCATGAACAGCCCAGGGACAGGGCCCCTACACGACGATCCGCATCAGCTCTGCCCTGCAATGACGCGCGGCCGAGGCCTCATGCGCCTTTCAAATTCGATCCACACGATCGCGGCATGCCGGCCCCCGGCGTAGGCTCATTCATCCATGGAGTACAACGTCATGAACCGTTACATATCAGACAAAGTCTCGACACATACTCGTTACCTGCTGCTGGGCGCGGGCCTGGTCGTCGCTCTCGGCGGCGTCGTCGCTCTCGCCATCGCTGCAGAAGCCACTCCGGCTCCCGCACCGGCCGCCCACAGCGACAGCACGGGTGCCGCGATCTCCGATACGGACATCACCGCCAAGGTGAAGTACAAGCTCAGCGGCGTGAAGTCCCTCAAGGGATCCGACGTCGACGTGACCACCACCAACGGGGTAGTGACCCTGACCGGTACCGCCACAGGCTCCAGGGCCGAAAAAGCCGCCGAATCCCTGGCCAAATCGGTGAAAGGCGTAAAGAGCGTGGATGATGAGCTGACGAAGCCGAACGATAGCAAGCGCAGCGCCCGTGCCAAGGCCGCTGTGTCCGACAGCTGGATCACCACCAAGGTGAAGTCCTCGTTGCTGGCCGACAGCGTGTCCAAGGGCTTCGACGTGAAGGTGGTCACCACCCACGGCGTGGTGGTGCTGAGCGGCAAGCTGGCTAACCAGGATGCCATCGAGCACGTGAAGGACGTCGCAGAGAAGGTCGAAGGCGTCAAGAGCGTCGACACCGCCGGCCTCAGCGCCGCCGCGGGCTGATGAATCTTAATCCCTGATGGAGGTCATCGATATGAACCAAGACAGCGTCCAAGGCGAATGGAAACAGCTCTCCGGCAAGCTCAAGCAGGCCTGGGGCAAGCTCACGGAAGACGATCTGCTGAAAGCAGAGGGCAGCATCGAGTACCTGGTGGGCAAGCTGCAGGAGTACTACGGTCTGTCGAAAGAGAAGGTCGAAGAGGGCCTGCAGGAACTCGGCTACCAGTTCCAGCAACATGGCATCAACGTCACCGAGCGCGCTTCCAAGACCCTCCACGGCGGGCGTTCGACGCACCACGGTGCGCCTTCCCGCTCACGGAGCTGAAACCGCCAAGCATCGGAAGGATCGGGCCGGATGGGACCTGAGCCCCGCGCCGCGGCGGCGCTGCGCTACGGCATCCAGGCCGTCATCCATCGGATCAAGACCGGCCGGCACACCGGCGCGGTCCGGCCGCTCACACGGGCGGTACGCTCACCGGTACGGGCACCGGCACCACGACCACCAGCTTCGGCGTCATCTGTTCCCGCACGATACGCTTGGCGTATTCGCCGGCGCCGGTGCGCGCCTGCGCCACGGTATCGAAGCCGCGGGAGAAGTTGATGCTCTTCCTCTTGCCGTTGTCGCCCACGCCCTCCGTGATCTCGATCACGCGGATGGTGGCGACGGTGAACTGCGGCTTGGGGGCGTAGTTCTTGGTGATCCCCGGCTTCTGGAACGCGGCGGGTACCGGCGCCACGATGTCGAACTGGATGCGATAGGTGCTGGGACCATTCTGGAACTTTTGGGTTTCCATGGGCATGACTTGACTCCGGTGCCATCGACTACCGGTGCAGTTGCCATGCCAGGAGGCAGAGTAAGGCAGGGGTTTGAATCGACAGGATGATTACGTGTTCGTCCAATAGACAGCATACGCTGAACCCGGTGCTGGAACCGGATCCGGCCGACTATGTTCATCGGGACAACCCGTAGTGGCTTAGCAGCTAGAATAAGGCTTCATGAGCCCTTACACCGAGATCTCCCCAGGCCGGGAGCGCTGGAGCGCACATCAACGCATTCCGCGCCACGTGCACGACCGCGCATATTTCGCATTGGTGCTCGCCGGCGGCTACGAGGAGTGCGGCAGCCGCGGACGTTTCCACGCCGGCCCGGGCGATGTGTTGCTGCATTCGGCTTTCGACGCGCACCTGGATCGTTTCGCGGCGCGCGGCGCTGAGATCCTCAACCTGCCCACGGACGGTCCAGTGCCGGGTTACGGTCTGGGGCGCGTGCCGGACCCGGATGCCGTCGCGCGGCTCGCGGAAAGTGACACCGCCGCGGCTTGCGCCTGCCTGCAGGAACAGTTGCGTGCGGCGTCATGGCCGCCGGAAGACTGGCCTGATGCTCTGGCGCGGGATCTGCTCGCAGATCCGGCCTACGGACTCGGGCGCTGGGCACGAGAACACGGTCTCGCGCCGGCGACGGTCTCGCGTGGGTTCGACAAGATTTTCGGCATGAGCCCTGCCCGTTTCCGGGCTGAGGCGCGGGCGCGCCGCGCCTACGCGCTCATCGTGTGGAGCGAGGCACCGCTCGCCTCCATCGCAACCGCCGTGGGCTTCGCAGACCAGGCGCACATGTGCCGGGCAACGCGCATGCTGACCGGGGCATCGCCGCAGGCCTGGCGCAGGTCAAATCCGTTCAAGACGGTGGCCGGTGCCGGCGGATAAAATCCGCCCATGAACCTCTCGGATGTCCAGGGCGAGCCGCGCTTCCGGCTGAAGCCTATCCCCCTGCTGGTGACCGCCGTACTCGGTTACGGGGTGCCCGTGGCCGGGGCGTACGCCGCTTATTTCTGCAGCAAGCTCTTCCACACGCCCTCACCTGACGGGCCGACGCTGCCCTGGCTCTACGCGCAACACGCCGGCCAGTTCCTGGTAGCACTCGTAGTCATTGCCATCCTGAAATACAGGTTCGTGCCGGCGGATTACGGATTGCACTGGCCGCGGGGCAAGACTTATATCCTGCCCGCGATATTGTGGGGCGTGTTCTTCGGCGTGCTGATGACGCTGGTGGACTATGCGCCGCAGCTCCTAACGCACACACGGCCAGACCCCGGCTTTCCGCTGACGCCCAGCAACGTGTGGGGCTGGTTGTTCTTCGAGGGTATCTACGTGGGCCCCACGGAAGAGATTCCATTCCGGGCGCTGCTCGTGAGCTACCTCGCGGTCAGCATGCCGGGCAAGCTCAGGCTCGGGCGCTTCAGCATGGATGGGGCGGGGATCGTCGTGGCGCTGATCTTCGCGCTCCTGCACGCCAACAACTTCGACACGCGGCATTGGCCCGAGGCCTTAGGCCAGCAGTTCTATGCCTTCGCCCTGGGAGTGCTCTACGCCTACTGGCTGGAAAAGTCCCGCAGCGTCGTCGCTTCCATGGTGGGCCACAACGTGAGCGACGTGGTGGAATACCTCATCCTCTTCGCCTGGCTGGGGGCATTCTGAAGCCGCGTGATCAGAGGAATGGGATCAACTTTCGACTTAATACATTTTGAGATCGGGTATTGGGGTATAAAGTCGTTGGATGATTCCGGACTCCGGCTCATGGCGCACCTGGGCAGTGATACTGGCTCTGTTGGTCCTGGCGGGTTGCGCGGGTACGGAGACGAGGCAGGCGTCACCGCCGGCCCTCAGCCTGGAATCCTGCCCCGCCGCAGCGCTGCTGGATGCTGCGGCGCTCGCTGCGCCCCATAAGACCCTCGAGTCTCTGGTCAGCCTGGGGGAGGCGGCGCAAGGCCGGCTCCTGTCCACCCGATGCGCCTACGCAAACGCCACGCGCCGGAGCGACTATCTGCTCGCAGTGGGGCGAGAACTCAAGGCGGACTTGAGCGATTACTTGGGACGCGCCGAGGATTGGCAACAGGCCTATGGCCGGCTCGACCGGCGGCTGCGGGACTATTACCAGCATTGCCTTGGAGAACCCCTCGACGACTCCCGTTACCAGGCCTGCACGGCGGAAAGCGCCGGGCTGGACACGGAGCGCAAGCAGTTGGACGACGCTGCCGCGCCGCTGCAAGCGCGCAATCAGGAACTGACCGCCGCCGTCATGAAGTACCGCGCCGATCTCCAGGGCTCGCTGCAGGAATCGGAGCAGACGCGCCAGGACTACAGCCAGGCGATGCAGGACTATGGCCGTTGGCTGGTAGAGGCCTATGCCTTGAGTGTCACGCCGCCCATGCACCCCTATGCCGCGCAGTACGGCTGTCCTACCGTAGCCGAACCGCCGGGGACACCCGAGGCCATGCTGTCCCTGGGGAGCGGCATGCTGGAGTGCTTCCGGAAGATCGCGGGCGCGCCGGGAGAGTAGCGGTCAGGCGGGTGGGCATGTGGGCGGCAAGACACACTGGCTAGAGGGCAAATTAGATAGTTGACGTAGTCAACTAATTGCATGATACTTTTCGGCACCAGGAAAAAGCCGAGGTGCCCATGCCGGCCGCCCAGCCCGATCCCCGCGTCCAAGCGGTGCGGCATTTCAACCGTTTCTATACCCGCCACATTGGCGTGCTGCACGAGCACCTGTTGAAGAGCGAGTATTCGCTCACGGAAGTACGCGTGCTCTACGAGCTGGCGCACCGGGAAGCTCCCACCGCCAGCGACCTGATGAACGACTTGGGGCTCGACCGCGGCTATCTCAGCCGGCTCCTGGCAGGGTTCGAGAAGCGCGGCCTGATCGAGCGCGCGACCTCCGAGCTGGATGCACGCCAGAGTCATATCCGCCTCACCCGCAAGGGCCGTGCGGCCTTCGCGCCGCTGGATGCGGCTTCCAGCCGGGAAGTGTCTGCCATGCTGCAGCGGCTGGCGGACACGGAGCAGGCCGCTCTCGTGGACGCGCTGCGCCGCGTCGAGTCCTTGCTGGAAGGCAAACCGCGTGCCGCCTACCGCCTGCGCCATCACCGGCCCGGGGACATGGGTTGGGTGGTGCAGCGCCACGGGGAACTCTACTGGCAGGAATACGCCTGGGACGAGCGTTTCGAGGCGTTGGTAGCCGACATCGCTGCGCGCTTCATCCAGAACTTCGACGAGCGGCGCGAACGCTGCTGGATCGCGGAGCGCGACGGCGAGCGCCTGGGTTGCGTGTTCCTGGTGAAGGGCAGCGACGAAGAAGCGCGTCTGCGGCTCCTGCTGGTCGAGCCCGGCGCACGAGGCTTGGGGCTGGGCCGGGTGCTGGTGGAGGAATGCATCGCCTTCGCCAGGAGCGCGGGGTACCGGAAGCTCGGCCTATGGACCAACAGCGTGCTCGACGCAGCCCGGCATATCTACCATAGCCACGGGTTCCGTGTGGTCCGCGAGGAAACGCACCACAGCTTCGGCCAGGATCTCGTCGGGGAGACCTGGGAGCTCGAACTCTAGCTAGGGCATGCAGCAAACAAAGGGGGAGGGTTCTCAAAGCGCCGGGAGTGTGGTTCTCTGATCGAGTTTTTGTCTGTAGATTTTTGAACGTCTTCTTGTAACAAAAAATTCATATTTCGCGGCGCTGATTATGGAAGCTCGGCGACCGGCCGTGTTTATCTCTTGCGCCACGCCCTGAGCTTACTTCTTGGCCGGCGCCGACGAGAGGACGTCCAGGCTCTGCTGGATCCAGGCCTTGAGCTGAGTGTCGGTGCGGTAACCCGCGGGGTCGATGAAGATGAAACCCGTGAGGGTCTTGCCACCCATCTTCATGGGCCGGGCCCCGGGCTTCTTGAGCAGCTTCAACCGGGAAGCTTTGTCCACCCGCACCAGGATGCGGTCTACGCCGACGCTGATGCAGAGCTTGCCCTTCACCATCATTCCCCGGCTGCCGCCCACCATCGGCTTCTCGACCACGCGCTCCCGGGAGAGGATCTTCCGCACGCGAGCGAGTGTCTTTGGATCAGAAGCCATGGCTACCCCGTCTCATGTGCACCGCAGTCCGGCTTGTCCAATATTAGAACACAGGCCACAATCGACCCCTTGCATCCCAATCGCGGGGGAGGGGCATGACGCTCAAGAATGGCGCCGCGGAGCCCGAGCCGGCCACGGAACTGGACCGGCACATCCCCTGCCCGCAGCGGGACAAGCCCTGGGTGCTGGCGACGGCCATCCTGGGGTCTAGCCTCGCGTTCATCGAGGGCTCGGTGGTGAACCTGGCCCAACCCGCTATTCAGTCGAGCCTGCACGCTGCCTCCACGGAGCTCCTGTGGGTGGTGAACGTGTACCTCTTGATGCTGGGCTCGTTCATGCTGGTGGGCGGGTCGTTGGGGGACCGCTTCGGCCTGCGGCGCATCTTCATCCTGGGCACGGGGGTCTTCGGCCTAGGCGCTCTGGCCTGC
>DATGHI010000063.1:0-7172 GCA_035308065.1 Gammaproteobacteria bacterium
TCTCTTTAGGGCCTCGTTGAAGGGCAACGGCTTCCCCTCCGACTTGGCCGGCCTCGGTTTCTTGGCGGGTTTCTTCTTCACCATGCTTTGAATCTATCACTTGCTCGCCTTACTTTTGGGTACGTCATGTATACAAGTCCGAAAGAAAAGGGGCCCCAGGGCCCCTTTTCCAACGGCTCCGCCCGACCGCTCATGCCCATTTGAGCTTGAGCTTGGCGTCCAGGCTCAAGGCACCGGCACCCAGCATGGCCGCATACAGGAAGCCGCCGGCCATGGACATGTTCTTCATGAAATTGATGAGCTGCGCCACGTCGGCGAAGTTACGGTGGGCGATCAGCGCCGAGACCACCGAGAATACCGCCAGCGACAGCGCCACGGGCCGGGTGAACGCCCCCAGCAGCAGCAGCAGTCCACCGCCCAGCTCCCAGAGGATCAGGATCGGCATGGACCAACCCGGCACGCCTATCGACACCATGTAGCCTTGCATGTAGTCGTAGTGCACGAGCTTGTTGTAGCCAGACCAGATGAAGATGGCCGCCAGCAACACGCGACCGACCAACAGTGTGATGTCTCTCATGGACCGACTCCTTTTATATGTTGAAAATAGCGCCGCCGGCCTCTAAGGCCGACGGCGCCGGACACTTCAAGCAGCGGCCTTCTCGTTCAGCAAAGCCTCGCGCACCGACGGACGGTCTGCGATGCGTTGACGGTACTCGGCGAGGTGGGGCAACCTACCGAGGTCTATGCCCACGCCTCCGGACCAACTCACCACGGTATACAGATAGGCGTCCGCCACCGTGAACTTATCGCCCATCAGGTAGCTGTTCTTGGCGAAGTGCTCGTCCAGGGCGGCCAGGCGCTTCTCCAGTTTAGCCCTCAGCACGGCCTTGGCGTCATCCTTCAGGTCCTTGTTGAACAGCGGGCTGAAACCCTTGTGGATCTCGCTGCTCACGAACGTCAGCCACTCGTTGGCGCGGAAGCGCTCGAAGGTCCCGGCCTTGGGGATCAGCCCCGCGGCGGGCGCCTGGTCGCCCAGGTATTGCAGCAGCGCCGCGCCCTCGGTCAGCAGCTGGCCATCGTCCAAGCGGATGGCCGGCACGTAGCCTTTCGGGTTGATGCCGTAATAATCGGTGCCGTCCTTGAGCTTGTGCACGCCGGTATCAACGCGCACCAGCTCGAAAGGCAGCCCGGTCTCCCGCAACACGATGTGGGAGGCGAGCGAGCAGGCTCCAGGGGAGAAATACAGTTTCATGGTCATACTCCTTGCAGGTCCGTCTTCGGTTTCACAGGATGGGAAGGCGCTTCAGGCCGCCGCCGACTGCAGTAGCGGATAGTCGGTATAACCCTTGGCGCCGGGCGTGTAGAAGGTCGCCGCGTCGGCCTTCGCCAAGGATCCGCCGTGGCGGAAGCGTTCCACCAGGTCCGGGTTGGCGATGAAGGGCACGCCGAAGGCGACCAGGTCCGCGGTCCCGTTGCCGATCGCCGCATTGCCCTTATCGCGGTCGTAGCCCGTATTGGTGATGAGCGTGCCGCGGTAGATGCCCCGGTAATGGGGGGTCACGTCCGCCACCATGTTGGGGATGCCGGACACGTCGCCCGCGGGCTCCCGCAGGTGCAGATAGGCGAGACCGTAGTCCGAGAGCTTCGCGATCACGTAGTCGTAGAGCGCCCGGTTGTCGGAGTCCGGCGGCGAGTTCCAGGTGTTGGAGGGCGAGAGGCGCAGGCCCGTCTTGCCGGCTCCCACGGCCCCGACCACCGCCTCCACCACTTCGAAGAGGAAACGCGCGCGCTCAGGGATGCCGCCGCCGTACTCGTCGCTGCGCCGGTTGATGCTGTCGCGCAGGAATTGCTCGATCAGGTAACCGTTGGCGCCGTGGATCTCGACGCCGTCGAAGCCTGCCGCCATGGCATTCTTCGCGCCCTGCGCGAAATCCGCCACAACCTGCTTCACTTCGGCGGTCGTGAGCGCGCGCGCCGTCACCGTGTCCTTGAGCTGCCCCGCGGGCGTATAGGCCTTAGCGCGGGGGTTGAAGGCCGAAGGCGCCACCGGCAGGGCTCCGCCGTGAAAATCGGGGTGCGAGACCGCGCCCACGTGCCAGAGTTGCAGGAAGATGCGGCCGCCGCGGGCATGCACCGCCTCGGTGACGAGCTTCCAGCCCTCGATCTGCGCCTCTAAATGGATGCCCGGCGTGTAGAGATACCCCGCGCCCTGGGGCGAGACCTGGCTGCCCTCGGTGACGATGAGGCCGGCCGACGCGCGCTGAGCGTAATACTCCGCGTGCAAGGCGGTGGGCGCGAGTTCCGGGTTGTCGGCCCGGTCGCGGGTCATGGGTGCCATCACCACCCGGTTCCTCAGTTCGTAATTCCCGAGTTTCACCGGGGTGAGTAGCGCTTGCTGGTTCATGTTCGGCTCCATTGTTTCAGTATTACTACATATCTAGGAAAATCGATGTTCAATATCCGAAAAAAGGCCCATCGCCGGGCGTTGCTCCGAATCAGCTCAGATGTCTTCCTTGAGGAACTTGCCCAGTTCCTTGAGGGCGTCCTCGTTACGCTCGTATAAGGTCCACTGCCCTTCCCGACGCGGGGTCACGAGACCCGCTTTCATGAGCAAGGCCAGGTAGTGGGAAGCGGTGGACTGGGAGAGCCCGAGCTTCTCCTGTATCTCGCCCACGCACACGAGCTTGCCCCGCGGTCCGCCCGAGGGACAATCGCCGCCGAAGTGCTGCTGCGGATTCTTCATCCACTGCAGGATCTGCAGCCGCGACTTGTTGGCCAGCGCCTTGAATACGAGTACCTGATCCATGGAACAATACTATATCGATACTTTTCGATATGTCAATACTCAACCCTCCCCCTGGCCGCTCCCGGCCGGGGCGCCTAGACTGCCGGGCGTCGGCGCTTGGGACCCTTCAGTCCTCTAAACCCACCGGCCTCCCTACCCATCCAATAGGCATGCAGACAGCGACCGCCATGGAGCTTCCGGACAGCATCCCCCAGGCCGCCGGCGACGACTCCGCCCTGAGCCTGCGCGCCCGCGAGGGAGACATGGCGGCCTTCGAACAGCTCTACCGGCGCTACTGCGGCCGGGTCTACGCGGTCTGCCTGAGGCTCGCGGGCAACCCAACGCTCGCGGAGGAATCCACCCAGGATGCCTTCGTGAAAGCCTGGGAATCGCTTGGGAAATTCCGCGGCGACAGCAGCTTCGGCACCTGGGTGCATCGCATCGCCGTCAACACGGTGTTGGAACGGCGCCGCACCCAGTTGCGGCAGGCCGCCTGGGTGACGGTGAAGGACGACGAGATATTGGAATCCGTGCCCGCGGGGGAAAGCGACCCGGGGCATGGCCTGGATCTGGAAGAGTGCATCGCCTCGTTGCCGCCGGCCGCACGCATGGTGTTCGTGTTGTTCGACGTGGAAGGCCACAGCCACGAGGAGATCGCGGCCCTCACCGGGCTCGCGGTCGGCACCAGCAAGGCACATCTACATCGCGCCCGCCAATTGTTGCGGGCAAGGTTGGAAGCATGAACGCGAGCGACGACAAGCTGCAGAAAGCCCTCGGGCGCCTGCCGCGGGACATCAAACCGGCCCACGACTTGTGGCCCGGCATCGCCGCGCGCATCGCCCGCCGCCCGCGCGCGGTGCGCTCCTTATGGGCCTACGGCATGGCCGCGAGCCTGCTGGTGGCGGTGGTGGCCGGCAGCCTGTGGATGGGTTTCGGCCGGCAGGCGGCGGATAGCGGGAACACCGGGGCCGTGGCCTCGGGCGTCGGCGACAATGCCTACTTCGCCCAACGCGCCGCGTTCGCCGAGAGCACGGTGCAGAAGGCTACGAACCTCTCGCCCGCGACCCGCGCGGTGATCCTGCGCAACCTGCGCATCATCGAGAGCTCCATGCAACAGATCCAGCAAGCGCTGGAGAGCGATCCCAACAACCCGCGCCTGCGCGCCCTGCTCTACGACCTTTACCAGAACGAATCCCGGCTGCTGGCAGCGACCCAGCAGGTCCAGGCCGAGACTAACCAGAGGAACGACCTATGAAACGCCTGTCCATCATCATCCTATACGCGTTGCTGAGCCTCGGCGCGGTGGCGGCGAGCTTCTCGCTTCTGGCGCTGACCTCGGGCAGCGCCTACGCCCACGACACCGATGTCGACAGCGACAGTGATGGCAGCGGCGACAGCCGTTCCGTCAACGAGACCCGCAGCGCCAAGCCCGATGCGGAGATACGTATCGACAACCTGGCCGGTACCGTCAAGATCAAGGCCTGGGACAAGAACCAGGTGAGCATAAGCGGCACCCTCGGCGAGGAAGTGGAGCGCCTGGAGATCACCGGCGACGAGAACGACGTCGAGATCCGGGTGGTCCTGCCCCACCATACAGACGGCGGCGATGGCGATTCCTCCGCCGACCTGGAGATCTACGTGCCGGCCGCGAGCCACGTTGAGGTCAGCAGCGTCAGCGCCGACGTGGAGGCCCAGGGCCTCACCGGCCAGGCGCAGGCGAGCACGGTGAGCGGCAACGTCACCTTCGACACCAGCGCCAGCCGCATCGAGGCCAAGAGCACCAGCGGCGACGTGACCGTGACCGGCTCGGCCAAGGATGCCCACATCACGGCCAACAGCATCAGCGGCACGGTGCGGATCATGCACGTGGCCGGCAGCCTGGACGCCGAGAGCGTGAGCGGCGACGTCGAGGTCAGCGACAGTGCCCTCACCAACGTGCAGATGACCTCCACCTCCGGGAACCTGACCTTCCGGGGCGCACTGCAGAGGGGCGGGGAATACGAGTTCAACAACGTCAGCGGTGACCTGACCCTGGCAGTGGGCGCTTCGGCGGATGCGCGTTTCGACATCTCGAGCTTCAGCGGCGACATCGACAACAGCTTCGGGCCCAGGCCAACCCGTGTCAGCAAGTACAGCCCCGGGGTGGAACTGCACTTCACCAATGGCAGCGGCTCGGCCCAGGTGAGCGCTCGCAGCCTGAGTGGTGACGTGCACTTGCAGAATTAGACCTGCAAGAGATGATGGATATCTTAAGCCCCGCCTAGGCGGGGCTTTTTTCTTCCGGTTTCCGGGCCTCGGGCACCAGCTGGTAGAAAAGGCTGGATTCCCGCTTGTAAAAGCCTTCCGTGTGGAAGGAGTCTCCGAGCTTGAAGTGTTCGTAGTCGAGATGATGCCCGAGCTCGTGCAGCAGAGTGCGCAGGAAGCTCTTGAAGGCCACGGGTTTCTTCTTCTGGGCGGTGCGCATCCATAAGGTGATCTTCGCGGTCCAGACCCGGTCCTCCACGCCCTCGTAGAGGCCATGGAGCTCGCCGTAATCGTTGGAGGGGCGCACTGCCAGCACCTTCAGGTTCACGGGCGGCACGCCCAATTGCGCCGTCATCCCGGCGGCGATGCCCCGGCAGGCCTCCTCTACCCTTGCCCGATCGTCGGCCTCGAGGCCCGCTTCCAGCGACGGGATAAACGGCCACAGCGCCGTCGCGTCCGGGAGCGGTGTACGCTCGATACGGTCGCTGGTGTCGTAGATCTTCTTGTTCTTGGCGCTGAGCCGCTGGTAGTAGCTGAATTTCATGGCGGGAAAGTATGCGGCCTTTGCGGCTATCGCGTCCTGCGCGCCGCAAAGTCTAGGGCAGGCTCCTGCCTGCCCGTTCGCCGCTGTGCGGCGAACTCTATAATAAAACCATGAAATCGCCGTTGTCTCCCGCTCTCCTGCCCGCCGTTGCCGGCGCACTGGCCGTGCTCGGGCTCGAGTTCTTCCTGATGGTGTCGGTGGCGTTGCAGTTCCTGCGGGCCGACTACGACTGGATCACGACCCCCTTGAGCTTCTACCTCCTTGGCCCCTACAGCGCCTGGCTCATCGCCGCTTATTTCGTACTGGCTATCTCCATCGTGCTCATAGCGTGGGGTTTCCACCGCGATCTTGTGCCCAGCATCCACAATCGGGCGCCTTTCGTGTTGTTCGTCGCGAGCGCTATCTTCGTCTGCGTCGTCGCCTTGGCGCACACCAACACGCAACAGGACCCGCACTTTACCGCCCACGGTCTGGTACACAACGCAGCGGCGGCTTTGGCTTTCCTGTGCGTGACCTTGGGAATGCTGCTCCAGTCCTGGCGTTTGCGAAGCGATCCCCGCTGGCGGAAACACCATAGACGGGCGCTGATCCTCGCGGTCGTCACTTTCATCGCTCTGTGGGTGTATGCACTCTGGCATGGGCTGCCTACCGGCCTGGCCCAGAAATCCGTCATCCTGCTCATCATCTTGTGGCTGCTCATGGCGGGTCGCTGGCTGATGCAGACGCGCCTGCGGGTGCTCGAGCCGTGAGCCGCTGGCGCCCACCCGCTGAGAAATCGTCTCCCTACATCACGCGGGAGGGTTACGCGGTGTTGCAGGCGGAACTGCAGGCACTGTGGAAGCGCCGCGGTGACGTCACCCAGGCCCTCGCCGCCGCGGCCGCCGAGGGTGACCGTTCCGAGAACGCCGAGTACATCTACCGCAAGAAGGAACTGCGGGAGATCGACCGGCGCATCGGCTACCTGCAGAAGCGCATACCGGACTTGAAGGTGGTGAGCGAATCGCCCACAGAACAATCGCGAGTGTTCTTCGGCGCCTGGGTGACCTTAGAGGACCACAGCGGCGAGGAGACGGAATACCGCATCGTCGGTCCCGACGAGTTCGACCCGGCGAAGCACTGGATCAGCATGGACTCGCCGCTGGCGAAGGCGCTGCTCAAGAAGGCCGTGGATGACGAGGTGCGGGTGAAGACTCCTTCGGGCGAGGGCCAGTATTACATTGTGAAGGTCCGCTACGCCTGAAGAACGCGATATGTCATCGGCACTGGCACGGAGCGCCCCTCCGGCGCGAGAATGGGCCATGGCGCCCAGATCTCAGACCCGCGAGGACGAGGCACTGGATGAAGCGCTGGCGGAAAGCTTCCCCGCCAGCGACCCTATCGCCCTATCCGCCGCCAACCGTCACCTACACGACGCGCCTCCCGTGTCCCGCCGGCCGCTCGCGGCCCATAAACCGCGGAAATCCGCCCGCCGCCGCCGACCTTGAAACCCCTGTGCTCCAGCCCCATCTCCCGGGGACGCCACCGGAGTCTCCATGTCATACCCCTTTCATATCGCCTGTACCGCCTGCGGCACCGGCAACCGCGTGCCCGCCGAACGGC
>DATGHI010000064.1:0-3790 GCA_035308065.1 Gammaproteobacteria bacterium
GCCACCGGCGTGCGCTCGCCCATGGCCATGGCCTCGCCGGCGTAACCTTCGTAGGTCGCGGCGGTGACCGCGAGATCGCTCACCGGCACCTGCCAGGGCCCCACCAGCGGGTCGCGATGCACCAGGCCACCCACGGTGCGGTCGCCGATGGTGACGAGGAATCCCTTGTCGGCCACCGCCGGCAGGCGCAACAGGCGGTAGACCGCATCCCGCAGCGATATCTTCGACGTGTCGAAAGTTCCGGTGCGCGGCGCAAGTCGCTTCACGTCACGCAGCATCTTGGGCGGCTTGCCCAGCAGCACTTCCATGGGCATGTCCACCGCCGGCTTGCCGAGCAGCGGGTCCAACACGACAAGTTGTCCGTTTCCGGTGGCTTCGCCGATGACCGCGTAGGGGCAGCGCTCGCGGGCACAGAGTTTTTCGAAATCGGCGAGCCGTTCCGGCGACACCGCCAGCACGTAACGCTCCTGGGCCTCGTTGCACCATATCGCCATGGGCGACATGCCGGGTTCGTCGTTAGGGATGCGCCTGAGGTCGAAACGTCCGCCACGGTGGCTGGCATCGATGATCTCGGGCACGGCGTTGGACAGGCCGCCGGCTCCCACGTCGTGGATGGACAACACCGGATTTGCCGGCCCCTGCGCCCAGCAGCGGTCGATGACCTCCTGAGCCCGGCGCTGCATCTCCGCGTTGTCCCGCTGCACCGAGGCGAAGTCCAGATCCTCGGCGCTGGCGCCGCTGGCCATGCTGGAGGCGGCGCCTCCGCCCAGGCCGATGAGCATGGCGGGTCCGCCCAGCACGATGACTTTTGCACCCACGGGGATGTCGCGCTTTTCCACGTGCTGCGGGCGGATGTTGCCCATGCCGCCGGCGATCATGATCGGCTTGTGGTAGCCGCGCAGCGTGCCGCCCACTTGCTGTTCATAAGTCCGGAAATAACCTCCGAGGGCGGGGCGGCCGAACTCGTTGTTGAAGGCGGCGGCGCCGATGGGGCCCTCGAGCATAATGTCCAGCGCCGAGACGATGCGTCCCGGCTTGCCGAAATCCTTCTCCCAGGGCTGCACGAAGCCGGGGACCCTCAAGTTCGAGACCGAGAAGCCGGTCAAGCCCGCCTTGGGCTTGGCGCCGATGCCGGTCGCGCCCTCGTCACGGATCTCGCCGCCGGCGCCGGTGGCCGCGCCGGCGAAGGGCGCGATGGCCGTCGGATGGTTGTGGGTCTCCACCTTCATGAGGATGTGGATGTCCTCCTGGTGGTAGGCGTATTCCTGGTCCGATGGGCGCGGGAAGAAACGCGCGCCCCGCTGTCCCTGGATCACCGAGGCATTGTCCTTGTAGGCGGAGAGCACGCCGGCGTGATTGTGATCATGGGTCGCGCGGATCATATCGAATAGCGATTTCGGCTGGCGCTCGCCGTCGATGATCCACTCGCCACGGAAGATCTTGTGCCGGCAGTGCTCGGAATTGGCCTGGGCGAACATCATGAGTTCAGCGTCGCTGGGGTTGCGGCCTAAGCGCTTAAAATTCTCCACCAGGTAATTGATCTCATCCTCCGAGAGTGCAAAACCATATTCCCGGTCGGCTCGAACCAGTGCCTCGCGCCCGCCACCGAGCACATCGATGGTGTTGAGCGGCGCGGGCGCAGTCTTGGCGAACAGTTGCTCCGCCTCAGAGGGGTCGAAAAGCACCGATTGGGTCATGCGGTCGTGCAGGAGCGGCGTCAGGGCGATCAGACCGTCGCGGCCCGGTGCGCGGCCGCGCAAGTAATAGGCGATGCCACGCTCGATGCGCCGGATCTTCTTGAGGCCGCAGATGTGGGCGATGTCCGTGGCCTTGCTGGCCCAGGGAGAGACCGTGCCGAGCCGCGGCACCACCAGGAGCAGCGCGCCGGCGGGCACAGGCGGGACGGGATCGCCGTCGTTGAGCAGTTTCTCGAGCAGGTTGCGGTCGCTGGCGCCGGGCGTGCCCTCGGCATCGACGAAGTAAAGGAATTGGGTATCGAGTTGCGCTATCCCGGGAAGGCGTTTCTGCAGGTTCTCTAGCAGGATCCGGATGCGGAAGGGGGAAAGGGCCGGTCCACCGCGGAACTGCAGCATTTTCGATCCTGGGGGCGGGTGCGGGATAGTATTTTACCGGAACAAGCTCCCCCACTCCACTTTCAGGAAATCTCGCGCCAATCCAGGCCCATTTCTTGGGTGGCGATGCCTATCCAATCTGGCTCGCAGTCCAGGGCTTCGGCGAGAGCGCCGCGCGCCAGTTCCGGTGTGTTGTTCTTCTCCGAGAGGTGCGCCGCCACGAGGTGCTGCAGCCATTGCGTATCCACGCTGCGTACCAAATCCGCCGCTTGGGCGTTGCTCAAGTGCCCCAGGGATCCCCCTACCCGCTCCTTGAGGGACGGCGGATAGGGTCCATCCTCAAGCATATCCCGGTCGTGGTTGCATTCCAGGAGCAATGCGCCACAACCGCTGAACATGCGACGGATATGGGGCGTGAGGCTGCCGACGTCGGTGAGCAAGCCGAAACGGTGGGCGCCGCCGTCGAACAGGAACTGCACCGGTTCCCGGGCATCGTGTGGGACGGTGACGGGCGTGATCTCGATGTCGCCGATGCCAAACTTCGAATGACTGTCGATCGGTTCGGCGGACTCGAAGCCGAGTTTCAGGCAGGCACTGCGGGTGCCGGCGGTGCAGCGCACCGGAATTCCATGGCGGGAGGCGAAACGCATCACGCCGGAGGCGTGGTCCGTATGCTCATGGGTCACAAGGACGACAGCCAGCGCACCGGGCTCCACGCCCAGGCGCCGCAACCGGGACTCGGTCTCGGTGGCGGAGAAGCCGCAGTCCACCATGATGAGAGTGTCTCCGGACTGGACCAGGGTGGCGTTGCCGCGGCTGCCGCTGCCCAGGGAGGCGAAACGCACGCTAGCGCGGCTCCGTCGGCAAGCGGCTCATTTCTTCCCGGGGGTATAGACAGGCACGGGAAACGGCATGACGTTGGTGCCACCTTCCACGGCCATGATCTTGGCGGTGCCCTCACGGGCCACCTCGTCGATGCGCACCACGGCGTGCATGGGGATGTAGCTCTTCTTCACTCCCTCGAACTCGCTCTTGAGCTTCTCCTCGCCCGGGTCCACCACCACGCCGCCGCGCTCGCCGAACACCAGCTGTTCGATCTCGATGAACCCCCAGAACCCCTCCTGGGTCACCTTGCGGGCATAGACTTCATAGAGCTTGCCCTGGTTCATGAAGATGACTTTGTAGATGTGGCGCGGAGGCATGTTTCAAGTCACTGGCTTGGGGTCAAGGTATTGATTCTACCGGAGTGGCTTTCGCCTCACCATTTGACGGTTCAAATGCTGTAGGGAAGCGCAGTTCTGAGATAAAATAGCCGCCCCTTGGAGGGGTACCGAAGCGGTCACAACGGCACCGACTCGAAATCGGTTGGGGGCTAAACGCCCCACGTGGGTTCGAATCCCACCCCCTCCGCCAATTCTTCTTACATTCAGTCCTCGTTCCGCTAGACTTTGCACTAACCAACGGCATTTCCACGTCATCATGCCCGCACGCCACATCTACAAAGTCATCTTCATGAACCAGGGCAAGCTCTATGAGGTCTATGCCCGCAAGGTGAGCCAGGACGGCTTCTGGGGGTTCATCGAGATCGAGCAGCTGGTGTTCGGCGAACGCGGCGGGGTGGTGGTGGACCCGGGCGAAGAGAAGCTCAAGACCGAGTTCGAGGGGGTCAAGAAGAGCTATATCCCCATGCATTCCGTAGTGCGCATCGACGAGGTGAC
>DATGHI010000065.1:0-14159 GCA_035308065.1 Gammaproteobacteria bacterium
GCCATACCTGCGGATCCCGGTATCCCAGTGCTCGCGGGCCTGGCTGCCGATCCCGCCATCCACGGAACCGTGGTAATGGAGTTCATGGATGACGCAGAAGCATCCACCCAACGTCGTTGGCATTCGACGAGATATGAAAATTACTACGAGACCCAAGACTTGTCGCTTTTCAGATGGGATTTCGCTGCAAGCGAAGCCTATCTTGAGGATTGGCTGCATGCCCACTTACGTAGCTATGCCGATGGCACCCGGCCGGTCACGGCATTGGTGCAACGGCTGCTCGGCACCGATCCCGCGCGCACCTATGTCACTCTTCTACCGGACCGTGAGCGCTGGTTGGATTTCTCATCCACGGACGCACGCAAGCTCTACTATGGGACTGTCCGCCGCACACTCGGCGGCGGGACAGATTTGGATCCGCAACTGCCTGCGCCCGTGTTCGAGGCTCACGCCTCGGACCATATAGCTCGCATCACTCCTGAAGATGATCGCGTATATCTAAAGAACATCCAGTCACTCGCTGCCATGAGCTCCGCCATAAGCGCCCGGGGTGGACGAGTGATATTCGTGGCCATGCCGCTGAGCGGAGACATGCGAAGAATAATGGAGCACCGCTACCCACGTACGACTTTCTGGGACAGGTTCGCGCAGACCCCGGGGATACATTCGTTCAACTTCGATGACGACCCGTCCATGCGCGCCCTCATCTGTCCGGATGGTTCGCATCTAGATCAGTCAGACCGGACTCGATTCACGATGGCGCTGGTGAACGACCTGCATCTCGACAACCATGCCCAACATCCGCCGGCGCCTTCTTCGGCCACTGGGGAATAGCGACATGCTGTTCAATTCCTTAACTTTCCTGATCTTCTTCGTCATCGTCTTCGCTCTGCATCGGTTGATGCCTGGTTGGAGCGCGAAGAAGCTATTGCTGCTCGTGGCAAGCTACGTCTTCTATGCCGCCTGGAACCCGCCTTATGTCTTCATCCTGCTGTTCTCCACCAGTCTCGACTGGTGGCTGGCACGGCTCATCTGGAAGAGCACGGATGATCGCAAGCGCGGCTGGCTGCTGGTGCTAAGCCTCGCCAGCAACTTGAGCCTCCTGGGTTTCTTCAAATACGGCAACTTCCTGTTGGACAACGCGCGCCTGCTTTTGGACGCGCTCGGCGTGCATTACAATCCCCCCAGCCTCGACATCGTCCTGCCCATCGGCATCTCCTTCTATACCTTCGCTTCTTTGTCTTACACTATCGATGTGTATCGCCGGGAGGTGGAAGGCGACGCAGAGTATCTCGATTACGCCCTGTTCGTGAGTTTCTTCCCGCATCTCGTGGCGGGGCCCATCGTGCGGGCACGTCAGCTCCTGCCGCAGATCAGGGCGCCCCGTGCCGCGAACCGCGACCAGCTGGGCTGGGGGCTCACGCTGACGGTGCTCGGACTCTTCACCAAGACGGTGCTGGCTGACTCGCTGTTCGCGCCGGTGGTGGACGCGGTCTACACGGCACACGCCGCCGGCGCGGTGGAAAGCTGGGCTGCAGTGCTCGGCTTCTCGGGTCAGATCTATTGCGACTTCGCCGGCTACTCCCTGTGCGCCATCGGGCTCGCACTGTGCTTCGGCTTCGAGTTCCCGGACAACTTCCGCTATCCCTACGCGGCGCGGGGTTTCTCCGATTTCTGGCGGCGCTGGCACATGACGCTCTCCAGCTGGCTCAGGGATTACCTCTACGTACCCCTCGGAGGCAACCGCAAGGGCGAACTCCGCACCTACCTGAACCTGATGCTCACCATGTTGATCGGCGGGTTGTGGCACGGCGCCTCTTGGATGTTTGTCCTCTGGGGCGGCCTGCACGGCCTGTATCTCGCAGTGGAACGCGGCCTACGGGGCGCGGAGCGGACGGCAGCGTTGTCGCGACGGATGGATTGGGCGCTCTCTGCCCTGACGTTCGTGGTGGTGACGCTCACCTGGATACCGTTCCGTGCCAAGAGCCCCCACATGGCCGCGAAGGTGACGGAGGGACTCCTGGATTTCCATGTGCCGCTGTCGCAGGGCACCGCGCCCATCCTCCTCTGCTACCTGGGTATGGGTTTCCTGCTCTTCTGGCAGTTTGCGAACCGTGACATCAGCCTGGAGGAGCGCTTCGGCCGATTTGGCACCGCCGCCCAGGTGCTGGTGGTGGGAGCCTGCCTGGTGACCATGTTCCTGTGTTCGGGAGGTGATGAACGTGCCTTCATCTACTTCCAGTTCTAACCAGCGGCTGCCGCGGCTGCGCTGGGGAGTGGTGCTCACCGGCGGGTTGCTGCTGTTCGCCACATTCGCGGCGCTCTTGGAGACGCGTCTCGCCATCCGTGGATTCAAACCGAGCGTCATCAGTTCGGCGAGTCTCTGGATCAAGGAGCGCCAGCGTGCGGACGCGCTGGGCGCGCGGGCGCTGATCCTGGTGGGCAGTTCGCGCATGCTGTTGGACACGGACCTGGACGTGATACGCCGCGAGACAGGCCTGGAACCTGTGCAACTTGCGGTAGACGGCAGTTCCTTCATGCCGGTGCTGAAGGACCTGGCGGCGGACCCTGACGTGCAGGGCACGGTGCTGGTGGACTTGGCGTTGAACGTTCTGACATTGCCCGTACAGTACGACGCCGCGTATGACTATGAGGCAACCTACCGACAGTCCCGGGAACATTGGCTGCCCGACTTCAACTCGAGCGAAACCTATCTCACCGGTCTCCTGCATACGCGCTTGCGCGTCTACGCCGACGGCACGAAGCCGTTGACCGCCCTGCGCTTACGGGCCCTGAAAAAAGAGCCCACGCCCCAATTCCTGCGCATGCTGCCGGACCGCGAGATCCTGGCGGACTACAGCCAAGTGCCGCAACCAGACTTCTACTACGTCCGGGTAGTGCGTAACCTAGGACAGACGGTACTCACCGAAGGACGGTCCCACCAGGAAATCGAGGCGGACTTCAGCAACCGGATCGCGGCGCTCAAGCCCTATGACGACAGTCTGTTCCTGCAATCGCTGGCGTCCATGGTGGAGATGACCCGTGCCATCCAGGCCCACGGCGGACGGGTGATCTACGCGATCTACCCTTCCAGCGGGTATGTGAGGGAGATGGACGACAAACGCTTTCCGCGTGACCTGTTCTGGGACCGGTTCACGGCCGTGGTGGATGCCCCGCACCTCAACTTCGAAGATGTCCCAGACCTCCTCCAGTTCTCTTGTCCGGACGGCTCCCATCTGGACTACCGCGAGCGGGCACCGTTCACGGAGGCGCTCGTCCAGGCGCTCGGGCTGAAACCGGCAACCCCCGGGAAGTAAAGGAGAACTGGCTAAGAAATGACCAGCCGGAAGCGATGCACGCCCCGTGAGGTGGGAAAACATCCACCGCGGCCTTATCATTGTCGGCCACTTCAGGGAGCCCCCCATGCTTGCGACCCAGGTCCGACAGAAAGACGGCGTGTTCTACTTCGCGGCCTACCCCGTGGAGGACCTGCTGGCCAAAGTGCGGTTCATCAGCCGCTTCTACGGCGAAGGCGAGCAGATCACTCCGGAAAAGCCCGTCGAAAGCGACGAGATCGCCGAGTTCATCGGCCACATCGAACACTCGGATAAGGCCTTCCAGCGGCAACTGGGACGCGCCAAGGTGTCTGCCCTCAAGAACTTCTACGAGACCGCCGCCAGCCAGCCACCCATCCCCGGCACCGTGCTCCTGTTCACGAACGAGCGGCTGGATTTCGAACCCATGCAGGGCTTCGAGAACGTCGGTCATCTGCAGGAACCCAAGGGCAAATATCTGATCATCGATGGCCAGCATCGCTTGGCGGCGCTTAATTTCTATCGCAAGGATCGGCCGGGCGAAGCGCGCACCATCAGCGTGCCTTGCGTGATCTTCGATGGCAAGAGTGAGGATTTCGCCACCGAGATGTTCGTCATCATCAACTCGACACCGACGCGCATCAACAAGAGCCACCTCATCGACCTGTACGAGAAGGTCTCTTGGGCAGCGCCGGAGAAGAAGTTCGCCGCGCGCGTAGTGGAAAAGCTCTACTCCGAGGGCGACAGCCCACTACGCTACCGGATCAACCGCCTGGGGGGGCGCTCGCAACGTCAGAAGTGGATCCTGCAGGCGGAACTGTTCAACGAGCTGCACCGCTGGATCAACGCCGATTGGAAGGCCATCGAGCGGCGCGGCGCCGACGACAAGGAAGTGGACCGCTTCTACCGGGTGGTGCGCGATTTCCTCAAGGCCGCCGAGACCATCTGGGGCGAGACCTGGGGTCACAATTCCTACATGATCACGACCTCGGTGACCCTGAAGGCGCTCTTGCGGGTATGCGCGGACCTGGCGCCCCAGGACGGCACGCCCGAGAACGGGCGGCTCGACCGCTGGACCAAACGTCTCACGCCCTGGGCGGAACATAAGCGCATGTTCCGCGCCGATGGGTTCTACGAGCGCTTTCCGGCCAAGGGCCAGGTGGAGCGCGTGTCGCGCATCCACCGGGAACTCCTCCGCGCTGCGGGCATCGAAGCCTACGTGCGCGCAGCCAACCGGCGCAAACCCGAAGCCCGCTGACGCCTCGGCTGCTGCACCGCGCATGGACGGCGCGGCGGTTTTGGCATAAGGTTGATGGCGGAGGTATTTATGGTCGCGGATACGCGCGCCGTAGCGGAACAGAACCTGACTTATCCCCAGATGCGCAAGCTAGAGCACGCCATCGCGGAGGCGAACCGCATCGTGCTCGGCAAGGACGCGCAGATCCGGCTGTGCCTCGCCTGCCTGCTAGCCGGGGGTCACCTGCTCATCGAGGACATCCCCGGCGTGGGCAAGACCACGTTGGCGCACACGCTCGCACGGGTGTTAGGCCTTTCCTACCAGCGCATCCAGTTCACCAGCGACCTCCTGCCCGCTGACATCATCGGCGCGTCCATCTTCGAGCGACAGACCGACAGTTTCCGCTTCCATCCCGGACCGATCTTCGCGCAGCTGATCCTGGCGGACGAAGTGAACCGCGCCACTCCCAAGACCCAGAGCGCGCTGCTGGAGGCCATGGAAGAGCGCCAAGTCACGGTGGACGGCGAGACGCGCCAACTACCGCAGCCATTCTTCGTCATCGCCACCCAGAACCCGCTGAACCAGGTGGGCACCTTCCCGCTGCCAGAGTCGCAGCTGGACCGCTTCCTAATGCGCATCGAGCTCGGCTATCCCGGCGAGGAAGCGGAACGGGATCTGCTGCGCGGCCGGGACCGGCGCGAGGTGCTGGCGACGCTGCAGCCGGTGCTCGATTCCCGCGAGCTCATGGCGCTGCGCGAGGCGGCCGCGCGCGTACACGTGTCGGATGCGCTGCTGGATTACCTGCAGGCGCTGGTGCGCCATACGCGCCTCTCGGAACGCTACGAGAACGGCCTGTCGCCGCGCGCAGCATTGGGCCTGAAACACGCGGCTCAAACCTGGGCGCTGCTCGCCGGCCGTCCCGGCGTGCTGCCGGAAGACCTGCAGGCCATCCTCCCGGGCGTGGTGGGCCACCGCCTGCGCTTACGCGGCGGAGCCGACGCGCCACCCGCCGCCCAGCTCGCCCGGGAACTGCTCGAAGCCGTCCCCATCCCCTGACGATGTTCACCCGCGCGCGCGCGAACCTCCGGCGCCGCATACGGGACTGGGCGTGGAAACGCCAGGGTCCCGACGGCCACCGTATCGTCATCGTGCAACGCCGTCTCTATATCCTGCCCACTGCCCAAGGTCTGCTGTTCGGCGTCACCGTGTTCGTGATGCTCCTCGGCTCCATGAACTACGCCAACAGCATGGGCTTCATTCTCACCTTCCTGCTGGCATCCTTGGGCGTCGTCGCCATGAACGCCATCCACGCCAACCTCCTGGGACTCGAACTCACCCCGGGACGCGCGGCCCCGGTGTTCGCCGGCGAGACCGCGCATTTCCACCTGGCAGTGCGCAATCCAGGGAAACGCGCCCGGGTGGCGGTGACCCTCGGCGCTGATGACGATGACCGCACGGTGACGAGCGACGTGCCGGCAACCCGGCAGAGCATCGCGCCGGTGCCGCGGGTCACCACGCACCGCGGTTGGCAGGAGCTGGGGCGCTTATCCCTGGAGACCACCTACCCACTGGGGTTGTTCCGGGCGTGGAGCTACCTCTACTTGGACTGGCGGGTGCTGGTGTATCCGGCACCGGCCGCCCATGCACCGGCGCTGCCCCCACCGCTCGGTGGACGCGGCCTCGGTCGCCCCAACGACCAGGGCGAGGACGACTTCAGCGGCTTGCGCCAGTACCAGCGCGGCGATTCACCGCGGCGCATCGCCTGGAAGGCTTCGGCGCGCGAACAGGAACTCCTCACCAAGCGTTTCACCGGCATCGGCGAAGAGACTCGCTGGCTGGATTTCGCTCTGCTGCCCGGCCTGCCCGACGAGCAGCGACTCGCGGTATTGTGCCGCTGGGTGCTCTTGGCCCACGCCGCAGGGGTTGTCTACGGCCTCAGGCTTCCAGGCGTCTCCCTAGCGCCGTCTTCCGGCGACGAGCATCGCGACCGCTGTCTCAAAGCCCTCGCTCTGTACGGGTTCGCGCCGAAGGGGCAGGTACAGACATGAGCGCGGTGCCGGCCCCGCTGGACTACGGACAGCAGATGGAGCGCCAACGGCTTGGCTGGTCGCTGCTGGCCCTAGGGGTCATGAGCGCGCCCCAAGCGCTGCACCTTGCACCCTGGATCACGATCACTGCGGTACTCCTGGCTCTGTGGCGCATCGCCTCCGCCTGGCGCGGCTGGCGGCTGCCGGGACGCTACGGGCGCTATACCCTGGCGCTGCTGGCCTTCGCCGGTGTGCTGGTGACGTTCCGCACCCTCAATGGCCCAGAAGCTGCGGGAGCGCTCCTAATGCTATTGGCCATGTTGAAGCTCATGGAAGCCAAAGGGCTACGTGACTACTTCTTGCTGATGTTAATCGCCTTTTTCCTATGCATCGACAATTTTCTATATGACCAGACCATCCCTCTGGCCCTCTATATGGTGCCGGCGGTTTGGCTCACCTGCGTGGCACTCCTCAACGTGGCGCATCCGGATCCAGAGCGCAGCCTTCGGGAATCGACGCGCAGCACGGCGCGCCTGCTGCTGCCCGCATTGCCGGTGGCGGTGGTGCTGTTCATGCTGTTCCCGCGAATCTCGGGTCCGCTCTGGGGTTTCGCTTCGATCAAACACGCGGGTGTGACTGGCCTGTCCCCCACCATGTCGCCCGGAGACCTGGCACAGCTCGCGCAGTCAGACGACGTGGCTTTCCGCGTGAAGTTCGATGGCGCTGCGCCACCGCCCAGCCAACTCTATTGGCGGGCGCTTGTGCTGCACGATTATGACGGCCGCACCTGGAGCCGCGGCAACCTGCCCTGGCAGCAGAAGCTCCTCACTAGCACCGAAGGCACGGAACTGCACTACGCGGTGACGCTGGAACCCAGCAACCTGCCGGTGCTGTATGCACTGGACCTGCCGGTCAAGATCCCCGACGATGCGGACTTGTCGGCGAGCTATGAGATCAACGTCCGCTTACCTGTCACTGAACGCAAACTATATCAAGTGACGTCCTATACCCGTTACAGCTACGGCACCGACATGCCGGGCTGGATGCTGCGCCGAGACCTCGCTCTGCCGAGCGAGCAGAATCCGAAAGCCCGCGCCCTGGCGGACGGCTGGAGGCATTCCGCCTCCACGCCCATACAAGTGGTCAAGGACGCGCTGGACATGTTCCATGACCAGAAATTCTTCTACACGCTGCAGCCGGGACAGCTCACTGGCAATGATCGGGTGGATCAGTTCCTGTTCGACGCACGGCGGGGCTTCTGCGAACACTACGCCGGGGCGTTCGTATTCCTGATGCGCGCCGCCGGCATCCCCGCCCACGTGGTCATAGGCTACCAGGGTGGCGTACAGAACCCCCTGGACGGCTATTACGTGGTGCGTCAGCGCGAGGCCCACGCTTGGGCCGAGGTCTGGCTCACAGGCCGCGGCTGGATACGTATGGATCCCACCGCCGCTGTGGACCCGGCGCGCGTGGATGAAGGCGTGGGCGGGGGTCTGCCGGCGGACGAGGTGGCGGGCTCGATGTTCGACATCTATCCCTGGCTCGGCGACCTGCGCAACGGCTGGGACGCTCTCGACAACGGCTGGGACCAGTGGGTGCTGGCCTACGGCCCCGAATTACAGGAACGCTTGTATCGCAAGGTGGGACTGGACTACGGAAACTGGCTGCAGCTCGCGCTGGTGTTCGTGGCGCTGTTCACGGTGGTGTTCGGACTGTACTGGCTGTATCTCCTGTGGGAACGCCGCCCACCTCCCCTGCTACCGGTGGCGCGCGAATATACGCGCTTCTGCACCCGGCTCGCCCGCCTGGGGCTGAAGCGTGCGCAACATGAGGGACCCCTGGACTACGCAAGACGCGTGTCAATGGCCCGTCCAGACCTGGAACAGGACATCCTGGCCATCACTGATTGCTACATCGCGCTGCGCTATGAAGACACGGACGACGTCAAGCGCTTGCGAAAGCTGGTACGGACCTTCCGTCCGGCACGCAAGCTGAGCTAACTGCGTTTTTCCAATACCAGCAGGATTTGCGCGACCGCCGGACCCCATAGCTGGTCGACCGGGAAACGGAACAGCAGGCACAGGCTGTCCGCAAGCCAGCGTAGCGGCGCCACTCGCACCACGAGACTGCGCATGCGCACCACGCACCAAGCCAGCGACTGAGGCCAGACGCCTTCCGCGAGAAACGCGCGTCGGTAACCCTCGTCCTGTATTCGCAGACTCACTATTTCGGCACCCGGGAGAGCGCGCACCATCTGTAGCAGGTTACGCGATACGGGTGACCAGCTCTGCTGCTTAGAGATGGTGAATGTGAACTTGTGGTCTTTGTTGAAGAGACTGGGCCAGTAGCCTTGCTCGTAGAGATCTTCGTCCGGCACCACCACTATCAGGTGACCGCCCGGCCTCACCAGCTGCCACCATTCCCCGAGGGCGTGGTCCGGATCGCGCATGTGCTCCAGGCAATGGGAGGAGAACACGTAATCATAGGCGCCCGGCTTCACGTAACGAGTGATGTAGTTGGCGTCGCCGTCCACCTGATCGAAGGGCTGCACCTCCGGCCGCACTGGCCAGACGCCGCAACCGATGTCGATGCCCTTGCCCTTCAGGAGCGCGAGCTCGTCCGTCGCCAGCAGCCTCAAGGTCTTGGAAGTCTCATCCACGTTCCGGCTCCGGCACCCGCGCCAGGAGCACGGCGCCCAGCGCGAACAGCACGATGATGGACAGGATGGACAGGCGCGGGCTGCCGGTGAGCAGGCTCACGGAGCCCATGAGGTAGGGGCCGATCACGGCGGCGGAATCCCCCAGCATGTTGTAGAAGCCAAAGAACTCCCCGGCCCGGCCCGGCGGCACGAGGCGAGCGTAATAGGAGCGGCTCAGGAGCTGCACTCCGCCCTGCACCAGCCCTACTAGACCCGCCAGGATGAAGAACTCCAACGCCTGCTGCATGAACGCCCCGAAGATACACACCACCACGTACACCGCGAGACCGATCATGATGCCCTTGCGTGGGCCGATGCGCTCGCCCAGACGCCCGAACAGGAGCGCGGCCGGGACACCGATGAACTGCACCATCAGTACCGCGGCGATGAGTGTAGGCGTGTCGAAACCGATGGCTTTGCCGTAATCCACCGCCATCTGGATGATGGTGCCCACGCCGTCTATGTAGACCCAGTAGGCGATGAGGAAGAGGTACACGGGACGGTAGAGGCGGATGTGCCGGACGGTCTCGACAATCTGGCCGAAGCCGGCACGGGTGGCAGTGACGAGGTCGATGGATTCCTTCGCGGTACCCGGTTCTGGCACCCAGAAGAGCAGCGGCAGGGAGAACACCAGCCACCACACCGCCGTGAGCAGACAGATGAGGCGCACCGCTGTGGCCTTGTCCACGATGCCAAACCACTCGGGCTTGAGACTCATGAGCACGCCCAGCACCAGGAACAGCCCGCCGCCCAGATAGCCACTGAAATACCCGACCGCCGAGGTCATATCCAGCTTGCCGGGTTCCCCGACGCTCACCACCATGGAGTCGGCGAAGATATTCCCCCAGTAGTAACCGATGGACGCCATGACGTAGAGCGCCACGGCCCACTGCCATGCGTCTTTGGCGACGAAGTAAAGCGACAGCGACATGACCGCGCCGAGGAACGCCGAGGAGATGAGGAAGCGCTTCTTCTTGCTGCCGCGGTCGGCGATGGCACCGAGCACGGGCGCCGTCAGGACCACCGCCAGGTTGGCGATGGAATCCGCAGTGCCGAGCCAGTAGGTGCTCAGGGTCACCGGGGCCTTGGAGAACCAGTATTGTTTGAAGAAGATAGGGAAGAAGACCGTGATTATGGAAGTCTGGTAGGAATGGTTGGCCCAATAGTACAGGGCCCAACCCCAAACCTTGCGGCTCTTCGGCAGCATGACCTGCTCCCCTATCCCAAGGAACGCCTAGCCTAACATGGGGACCTGCCGGAACCGTTAGGCGGCGAGCGCCGCATCCGTGCCGTGTTCCCGCGTCTTGCGGAAACGAAGTTCGGGCCAACGCTCCTGGGTGAGTTGCAGATTGATTAGCGTGGGAGCCACGTAGACCAGGCTGTCGGCGTGGTCCAGGGCCAGGTTCTCGAAGGCTTTGTCCCGGAACTCCTGCAGACGCTTCGGGTCGTCGCATTCCACCCAGCGCGCCGTGGCAACGGGGATGCTGTCGAACACGCAGTCCACGCCGTATTCCTCATGGAGACGGAAGGCGACCACGTCGAACTGCAGCAAGCCCACCGCCCCCAGGATGAGCTCGTTGTTGCGCAGGGGTTTGAAGAGCTGGGTGGCGCCTTCCTCGCAGAGCTGCGCCAGGCCCTTGTTGAGCGCCTTGGCCTTGAGCGGGTCCTTGAGCACCACACGGCGAAAGATCTCCGGTGCGAAATTGGGGATGCCGGTGAAGGTCAGGGCTTCACCCTGGGTGAAGGTATCGCCGATGGCCACGGTACCGTGGTTATGGATGCCGATGATATCGCCCGCATAGGCTTCCTCCACACGCTCACGCTCCGCAGCCATAAAGGTGAGCGCATCGGCGATCTTGACCTCGCGCCCGATGCGCACATGGTTGACGCGCATGCCGGGCGTGTAACGTCCCGAGCAGAGACGCACGAAGGCGATGCGGTCGTGATGCTGCGGATCCATGTTGGCCTGGATCTTGAAGACGAAGCCGCTGAGCTTCTCCTCCGCGGGCTGCACCAGCCGCTTCAGGGTGGCGCGCGGCCGGGGCGCGGGCGCGTGGGCCACGAACTCGTCCAAGAGCTCACGCACGCCGAAGTTGCTGATGGCGGAGCCGAAGAACACCGGCGTGAGCCGGCCCGCCAGGTATTCCTGCAGGTCGAAGGCGTGGGAAGCGCCGCGCACCAGTTCCACTTCGGCTCGGTAAGCCTCGGCGTCGCCGCCCAGGATCTCCCCTGCCTCGGCGCTCACGAGCCCCTGGATGACGCGAGTCTCACCGAGCTTGCCGCTCTTTTCGCCCTCGTAGATGTAGATGCGGTCGGTACCGAAGTGGTAGATACCTTTGAGCGCCCGGCCCATACCGATGGGCCAGGTGAGGGGCGCACAGCGGATCTTGAGCACCTGCTCCACCTCGTCCAGGAGCGACATGGGGTCGCGGCCGTCGCGGTCGAGCTTGTTGATGAAGGTCATGATGGGCGTGTCGCGCAGGCGGCACACGTCCATGAGCTTGATGGTGCGCTCTTCCACGCCCTTGGCGCAGTCGATGACCATGAGCGCGGAATCTACCGCCGTAAGGGTGCGGTAGGTGTCCTCGGAAAAGTCCTCGTGGCCGGGGGTGTCCAGCAGGTTCACGATGCAGCCGCCGTAGGGGAACTGCATGACCGAAGACGTCACGGAGATGCCGCGTTGCTGTTCCAGCTTCATCCAGTCGGAAGTGGCATGGCGCGCGGCCTTGCGGCCCTTCACGGCCCCGGCCAGCTGGATGGCGCCGCCGAACAACAGCAGCTTCTCCGTCAGCGTGGTCTTGCCGGCGTCCGGATGGGAGACGATGGCGAAGGTGCGCCGCCGGTTGATCTCGGTATCGAACATGGAGGTGAGAGGCCCGCCCAAAAAGGCGCGTATTTTACCCGATAGCCGCGCGTTTATCCCTAAGGATCTCGGGCGAGGATCAGGGCGTCTTCACGCCCCTGCTCGCCGGGGTAGTAGTTCTTGCGCATACCCACTTCGTTGAACCCCTGGGCGCGGTAGAGGCTCAGCGCCGCGACGTTGGACAGGCGCACCTCCAGGAACATCTGGCTCGCGCCACGCTCCTGGGCGAGGTCCATGAAATGCTCCAGCAGCAGCCGGCCATAGCCCTGGCGCTGCCATTCCGGCGCGATGCAGATGTTGAGAAGGTGGGCTTCCCCCACCACCAGGGACATGACACCGTAGCCGGCGACGCCGCCGGAGAACTCCATGACCCAGCAGCAATAGCCGACCCTGAGGCAGTCCCGGAAGATGCCCTCGGTCCAGTGGAACTGGTAGGCGCGGCGCTCGATCTCCATGACGGCGCGCACGTCACCGTCGTTCATCGGACGGCACACGGGACTCTCGCTGACGACTACGGCGCTCATGCTCGGACTCCCGCGGAGGTGCGTATCGCCAGCTGCAGGTCGATCCAGGCCTTGCGCTTCTCGCCGGGAGAGCGCAGCAGGTAGGCCGGATGATAGGTGACCACCACCGGTGTCCCGCCCAGGCGGTGCACGGCGCCGCGCAGCTTGCCGATGGGGGTCTCGGTGTTGAGCAGATTCTGGGCGGCGATGCGGCCCAGCGCGACGATTAGCCGAGGCTGGATGAGCGCGATCTGGCGTTCCAGGAACGGGCGGCAGAGTTCCGCTTCCGCAGGCGCAGGATCGCGGTTGTTGGGCGGCCGGCATTTCAGGATATTGGCGATATAGACCTGTTCGCGCTTCAGGCCCATGGCCGCGATCATGGAATTCAAGAGCTGACCGGCGCGGCCCACGAAGGGCTCACCCAGCCGGTCCTCGTCGGCGCCGGGCGCTTCGCCGATGAAGAGCCACTTGGCGCGCTCATCGCCCACCCCGAACACGGTCTGGGTGCAGCCGGCCCGGAGACCGCAGGCGGTGCAAACCTTCACCGCAGCCTTGAGGGTGTCCCAGTCCATGGCGGCTATGGCTGCGGCACGCTCGTCGCCAGCGACGCCGTTGGGGATAACCAGCGGCTCCGGGGCGGGCGACGATGCGGCGGCGGCCGAAGTCCTCGGCGTCTGCGTAAGCTTCGTGCCCTTGCGCGGCACCCAAGGAGTGATGCCGAGATCCTGGAGCCGGCTCTGGCGTTTGCTGTCCATGGACCTTAAGGCTGCGGAGCCTTCTTGCCGAGCCGCTTGTGTAGGCGCCACAGCGCCATGGCCAGGCCAGAGACCGCGTAGCCTAGGAAACCCAGGAACAGCACGTTGGGCGGCGACAGCACGACCACCACGATGATCGCTGGCACCAGCAGCAGCACCGTGAACGGAACCTTCTTCTGCAGCTTCAAGTCCTTGAAACTGTAGTAGCCGATGCTGCTCACCATGAGGATACCGGCGCCTACGGTGATGGCGTAGGCCGGGATGATGAGCGCGGAACCGGGCACATCGAAGTTGTCGGCGAACCAGACGGCGCCCGCGAGGATACCGGCGGCTGCGGGGCTCGGCAGCCCTTGGAAATAACGCTTGTCTATGGTGCCGGCGCGCACGTTGAAACGCGCGAGCCGCAGCGAGGCACAGACCGCGTAGATGAAGGCGCCCATCCAGCCCACCTTGCCCCAGATGGGTCCGTAGTCGGTCATGGAATGCAGCGACCATTCATACATGACGAGCGCGGGCGCGAGGCCGAAGGACACCATGTCCGCAAGGCTGTCGTATTCCTTGCCGAAGGCGCTCTCGGTATGGGTCCAGCGGGCGACGCGCCCGTCCAGGCCGTCGGCCACCATGGCCGCGAACACGGCGATCGCGGCAAGCTGGTAGCGGGCGGTGATGGCGGCGACGATGGCGTAGAAACCGCAGAACAAGCCAGCGCTGGTGATCAGGTTAGGCAGCAGGTAGATGCCACGGCGTCGCGGGCCTTCCGCT
>DATGHI010000066.1:0-2774 GCA_035308065.1 Gammaproteobacteria bacterium
CCCCATGACTCCGTGCTCAGGCGACGAGGGTCTTCACCAGGAACGCCGCGGAACTGGGACAGAGGTTACTGAACTGGGCCGTGCCGGCGATGGCGGCGGGGGCCTGTTCCCGCGGGAGCTTGCGGTAACCCATGCCAGCGAAGAAATCCACCGCATCGGTGGTGAGGAGATAGAGTTCCCGCACCCCCTGCTCCCGCGCGTGCTCTTCCATGGCCGCTACCAGCCGCTTGCCGAGGCCGGTACCGCGATGGGACTCGTCCACCGCCACAGAGCGCAACAGCCCCACCTCACCCAGGACTTCCAGTCCCGCCGCGCCCACCAATGCATTGCCAGCATGGGCCGTGAGGAAATGCTCCAGCATCTCCGGGGTGATGTCTTCGGTAGGGAGGTTCGCCATCTGCAGCAGGATGCCGAGGGCGATCTCGTCCCGGGCGTCGTAGGCGGTGATCGGCGTCTTCACTGGATGCCGGGCGGCGGCAGGTGTCGTCTCAGCAGCGAACTGCGCAGTTCCCATTCGGTCTCCGGTGTCACCTGCCCTAAGAACTTCACTTCCTCGGCGATCTGCACCGCCACCGGCTCCCCGTCGCGGTACAGCACCCGGTTCTCACCCACCACCGGTACCCGCTGGCCCGGCGTGACGATGCCCACGAGGTTCAGCACGTCCGCCGCCGACACGGACACGAGTTCGCCGCTCCGGGGCCGGCGGCGGGCTTCCCGGAGCGCCCCCACCGCCTCCGGCAAGGCGAACTGCTCCCCGGCGAAGCCGTCCACGAAGCGCCCGCCCCTGACCTCGCCCCGGGCCTCGAAGCGTCTATATATATAGAGCAGGTCCCGCCAGGGCGGCAGGGCGCTCTCCCGCTCCAGGACTTTGCGGAACACCACGCCGTAGCGGCGCAGCAGCACCTCGGCGAGGTGCGTCAGCGCATCGGCGTCGGCGTTGGGCGTATCTCCCGCCACCGCCTGCCGCGGCACCAGCGCCCAGCGACCCGCCTCGTCCACGCCCGGCCCCTGGCCGCGCCGCATGCGGTAGCGGGTGGACCGGGAAAGAACCGGCCGCTTGCCGGCGGGAGTGATAAGGGCACGCAGGCCGGCGAAGCTGTCGGAGGACGCAAGACCCCAGGCGGTGAGTTCGGCGAGAGCCGCCTCCGCCTGGGTGCGCAGGAGGCCCGTGAGGTGGGTGATGTCGGAGAAGAACAAGGCACCGTTGACCCTGAGCGCGTCGTGCACCGCCCGGGCCCCGTGGCTCAAATTGATGGCGCCGGGATCCGGCATCTCGGCGAGGGTACGCCAGTGAACGAGCGCGTCTCGCTCCACGAACGCGATGGGCGTGCCGCGCACCGGACCCGCGCGGCGTTCGTCCTCGGCGCCCTTGGGCGGCACGAGCCGCATCCATGCGACGGAGCCGCCGGCGCAGAGTTGGTCCAGCATATAAGGAGCGTAATCCGCGACCCGCGCCGGCAAGATGTCCTGCTCCCAGGAAGAGGCCGGCGCCGAGAACCCGGAGAGCTGCTCCAGAGCTGCGGCGAGGGTCGCGGGACCTTCGCTACGCTCCGCGCCGACGCCGTGCCAGTCGAACAGGAACCGGAGGTAATCCGCCGGCGTGACGGGTTCGATCTCGCTCCTTAAGCGTTTCAGGGTGTAACGGTGGATGCGTGCCAGGAGGCGCCGCTCGCACCACTCGGTCTCTTTCACGTCCGGGCTGTAACTGCCGCGCATCACTCCGCCCTCCGCTTCGAGGGCGAGCAGCGCCACATCGATCTCAGAGCGGGCGAGACCCAGCATGGCGGCGAGCACGTCCGCAGTGACGGGACCCGAACCCTCAAGGCGGCTGCGGATCAATTCGCGCAAGGCGTCTTCCCGCGCCGGAGGCGCGGCTTCCGTCAACTGCGCCAGCGCAGGTTCGAGATCCGCGTCCGGGAACGCGACCAGGAATTCCTGGAGGCGCTCCGCCGCCACCCACAGGACGGGCCCCGCTTGCAGGCGCGCACGGGTGGCGCGGTTCGCGTCCCGGAGCGTGTCAAACAGAGTCTCCCAACCGAAATCCAATGCATCGCCGGGATTTCCCTGTTTCCCTTCTTCATCAGTAAGGAATCCCAGTACCACGAGAGCGTCGTGCAATTCGTCCGCGTCCCGGGCCGCGGGCCAGACTTTCGCCCGCACCCGGGCGATGGCCTCGGGATCAAGGGTCGCGAGGGAGCCCGCCTCCTCCAGGCTCATGACGCCGCGGCCCTGCACCGCGAGCGTGCGGCGCTCCTCCGCGGGCGCGTCATCCAGGAAGGCGTAGGGCCGCGCGGACAATATCTCCTGGGCGAGGGGCGAAGGCGCGGCGAGATCCCGCGCCACCACCTTGAGCTCGCCCTTCTGCAGGCGCTCCAGCAACGCCATGAATCCGTCCGCGTCCATCACCTCGTACAGGCAGTCCTTCAGGGTCTGGTGCACCAGTGGATGGTCCGGCACTTCCCGCGCTCCGGCCAGGTTCTCGGCGCAGGCGAGCTGGTCCGGGAACACCAGCGCCACCAGGTCCTCGGCGTCGGCCCGCTGGAAGGCGGGCGGGTTGCGCCGGCCGTTGCGGTTGCGGCGCACCGCAAGCGCGGTGGTGGCCACCCAGCGCCAGCGGGTGCCGAACATGGGCGCCGCCAAGACCGTCTGGGTCAGCACGTCCAGCGCCGTGGCGGGATTGAGATACTTGGCCGGCTCCTCCAGGGGAAAGCTGTGGGTGGCGCCCAGGGACAAGACGATGGTGTCTTCCAGGGCCGCCGCCTGCAGCTCGAAGT
>DATGHI010000067.1:0-14199 GCA_035308065.1 Gammaproteobacteria bacterium
GGGCGGACTCCCTGGCCTTCGACCTGCACAAATGGATGTACCTGCCCTATGACGTGGGTTGCGTGCTGGTGCGTGATCGCGAGAAACACAAAGCGGCCTTCGCGGCCCAGGCGAGCTACTTGAACAAGCTCGAAGGCGGCATCGCCGCCGGGCCCGGCTTGTTCACCGACTACGAGCCGCAGCTCTCGCGCGGTTTCCGTGCCCTCAAGGTATGGCTCAACCTCAAGGCCTATGGACTGGATCGGTTCGCCCAACTCATCGGCCAGAACCTGGAGCAGGCGCAGTACCTCAAGGGCATGGTGGAGCGGGAAACGGCGCTGGAACTCCTGGCGCCGGTGCCCCTCAACGTGGTGAACTTCCGGTTCAAGACGCCGGGTCTGAATGCAGAAGCCCTGAACACACTCAACGCACGCATTCTCGTGACTTTGCAGGAACGAGGCATCGCCGCCCCGTCTTCCACGGTTCTCCATGGACGCTTCGCCATCCGTGTGTGCATCACCAACCACCGCAGCCGCCGCGAGGATTTCGACGCTCTGGTGCAGGGGGTGCTGGATCTGGGAAAGGAATTTTCCCAAGCCGATAAGGCGTAGACCTCTAGGGCAAAGCAGCCTGATCTGTCGGCTACATCTTCCAATTTGTAGGTAAAATCGCGCATCTCCCGATTCCGCCGGGAATGGTCATAAATTCACCGTTATTTGCACTTGTATACACTACGGATATGTTAAATTCGGGACTCCGCCAAGGACGGTCTCTTCCTAGCGAACGGTGAGGTGAGGTAATGGCCAAGCAGTATCTGCGGCTGACGTTCTACGCCCGCGAAACGCCCATCCACGTGGCCATCGGTCAGATGGATGCGGACGAGATCTTGGGCGGAGTGAAAGGCCTCGCGGCGGGAGGCAAGGATATACGCGCGTTCTACCTATTCCCCATCAGCGAGAGCCTGAGCACGCTCGTCTCGGTGGGTGAGATCCAGACGCTGCAACTGACGTCGAAGCCCAACGGCGACCACTGGACGCCGCCGAGCCTGAAGCATGGCGTCGCCTTCTACCTCAAGGGACGCGCCATGCCGCTGGAACTCGATTACACCGGCCTCGGGCCCCTGGACGACATGTTCCACGGCCTCGCGGAGACGCATTACGGCGAGGAGATCCCCGGCTGCATCATGCTCTCGGACGGGGCGGGGGAGCCTGCCTTCTTCCGCTTGGACGAGATCCAGTACGCCGTCGTCAAATCCGGTCTTATCCAGCGACCATCTTGAAGTAGCGCGAGGCGTCGACCACTTCGGCTTCCTGTTGGGCCGGCACGTACACCGGGAAGCCCGGGTTGCGCCGCTCCTCGAAGATCAACCGTGTCTCGATGTGCACGATCTCCGGCCGCACCGACAGCGTGTTGATGATGAACTCCCTGAGGTGGTCCACGTCGCGCACCGCCACGTGCAGCATGAAGTCGTCGGCGCCGGAGACGTGGAAGAAAGACACCACTTCGTCCCGCGCCAGGACATGGCTGCGGAAGGAGTCGATATCTTCCCGGTCATGGCGGGTCATGCGCAGGCAGATCATGGCCTGGGCGCTCACACCCACTCCCTTGGGATTGAACTCGGCGTAGAAGCCCGAGATGGCGCCACCGTCCACCAGCCGCCGTACCCGGGCGATGCAGGTGGACGGTGCGATGCCGACCCGTCCCGCCAGCACTTTATTGGGTATACGCGCGTTCTGCCGCAGCTCCCGCAGGATCTGCAGGTCGATCTTGTCGAAGTTCATCTTTAACCCCCGAATTCTGTCATTTATTCGATATAAATCCCGAGCCACGAAAAATATATGCCCTTCCATGGGGATAATCCAGAATCAGTCGTAGATCGGATCACGCTACGCTTCGGGAAAACAGGCCCAAAATATGCCGGGCCAAGGACTTAGCGGTGGGTCTTGAGACGGGTGGTGAGTTCCGGCGCCGCGAGCCGCGGACCGTCGTAGCCCCGCACCGCGCCGAAACGCGCAGCTTGGGCCTCCCATTCCTGCCGGGCCGCCTGCATCTCCTCGGTGCTGCGCCCTACGAAGTTCCACCACAAGAGCACCTCTTCGCCGAAGGGTGCGCCGCCCAGGAGGAAGGCGCGGGCAGGGGCCTGGTTTCCGATGTCCAGGCTCTCGCGGCCGCGGCCCAGGTAATAGAGGTTGCCCGGGATCATGGAGGCATCCGCGGCGGAAAGCGCTCCCTCGATCACGATGAGCGCGTGCTCGAAAGCCGGGTCGAGAGGCAGGCGCCGCCGGCCCACGTCGGTGAAGCTGAGATCCAGGCCGACGAGAGGCGAATGCACCTTCCCCGGGGAACGTTCGCCCAGGCCCTCTCCCACGATGAGCGTCGCCTCGAATCCATCCCGGGCGACGTCGGGCAGGATGGGGTGGTGGTCGAACGCCGCTTCGCCGTTGCGTGCCTTCTCAGGGAGCGCGATCCAGAACTGCAGGCCGTGGATGTCCGCGGGATGGACCTTCGGCGTCTCCTCCGCATGGGAGATGCCGCGGCCCGCAGTCATCAGGTTGAGCTGGCCCGGGCGGATGGATTGCAGTGAGCCCAGGCTGTCCCGGTGCAGCACTTCCCCGGCGAACAACCAACTCACGGTCTGCAGGCCCATGTGCGGATGGGGCCCGACGCGCATGCCGGCGGCGTCGGGAGCGAGGCTTACCGGTCCGTAGTGGTCGAGGAAGCACCAGGCGCCCACCATGCGCCGCATCCGGTTAGGCAGGGCGCGGCGCACCTGCAGGTCGCCGCCGACACTGGCCATGTGGGCAGGCAGGGTTTCCAGCACGGGTATGGCGGGATCGATCATGTCGTATTTCAGGGCACAACACAGTGCAGTATAGTCCTTGGGCTGCCGTATCCGGTCAGACATTTAGAGAGGGTTCCCCATGCGCCTCAGCCTGGTCATCTGTTTCCTCATATCCGCAATTTCACCGGTATTCGCCGCTTCCGCTCCCCATTACCAGCTGACGCATACCTTCAAGCTGGGCGGCGACGGCGGCTGGGACTATCTCGCCTACGACCCAGCGGGCAAGCGCCTGTTCATCTCCCGTGCCACGCGCGTGATGGTGGTGGACCCGGAGAAGGGTGCCGTGCTCGCTGAGATACCCAATACACCGGGCGTGCACGGCATCGCGCTGGCGCAGGATCTTGGCAAGGGGTTCACCAGCAACGGCCAGGAGAGCACGGTCACGGTCTTCGACCTCAAGACCCTGAAAGAGACTGCACGCATCAAGGTCACGGGCCAGGGACCGGATGCGATCCTCTACGATCCGGCGAGCCAACGGGTGTTCACCTTCAACGGCCATAGCGACAACTCGACGGTCATCGACGCCACCAACGACAAGGTGGTCGGAACCATCCCGTTGGACGGCAGGCCTGAGTTCGCGGCGGCGGACGGTGCCGGTCACGTGTACGTGAACATCGAGGACAAGAGCGAACTCAGCGCCATCGACGCCCGCAAGATGTCGGTGACCGCCACCTGGTCACTCGCTCCTTGCCAGGAACCCTCGGGACTGGCCATGGATGCCAAGGACCGTCGCCTGTTCTCCGGCTGTGACAACAAACTCATGGCGGTGAGCGACGCGGACCAGGGCAAGGTGATCGCGACCCTGCCCATCGGCGAAGGCGTCGATGCCTGCGGTTTCGATCCGGAGACGCAACTCGCCTTCAGCTCCAATGGCCACGACGGCACCCTCACCGTGATCCACGAGGATGCGCCGGATACGTTCAGCGTGGTGGAAAATGCCGCCACCCAGAAGTTCGCCCGCACCATGGCGCTCAACCGCGACGACCACGACGTGTATCTCGTGACGGCGGACGTCAAGGTCACCCCCGCGCCGGCGGGGGCCACCGGGGCGGCGGCGAGGCCGAAACGCGACGTGTTGCCCGGCAGCTTCACCCTCCTGGTCATGCACCGGCAATAGGTGCCTCACCTGATATATAGAGGGGCCTCCCAAAGGATGACAAATGCCACTAGCCGGTCTCAGGCCGGCTGGGGCATCATGCGCATTCCTATATAAAGGTCCGTGCCCATGTCCGTGCCCGCCCCGAAGACCTCCGTGTTCTCCAACCGCGACTTCATGCTGCTGTTCTCCGGCAGCAGCATCTCCGCCATCGGCGACACCTTCACCCTGGTGGCGCTCCCCTGGCTGGTGCTCAAGCTCACCCACGATCCCGCGGCGGTGGGCCTGACCTTGTTGCTGCAAGCCGTGCCGCGCGCGGTTTTCATGTTCGTGGGCGGCGCGGTGGTGGACCGCAGCTCGCCGCGGCGCATCCTCCTCATCTCCCGTGCCTGGAACGCCGCCTTCGTGGCCGCGCTGGCGGTGCTCGTCGTGACCGGCGCGGTCCAGATGTGGGAGGTGTACGCCATCTCCCTCGGCGTCGGCCTGTCGACGGCGTTCGTGTATCCTGCCGGCAGCTCCATCCTCCCGCAGCTCGTGGAGAAGGAGCACCTGCAGGCCGCCAACGGCATGATCATGGGCATGCGCCAGGTGGCGATGATCGTGGGTCCGGTCCTGGCGGGCCTGCTGGTGGCCGCCAACATCCAGACCAACCAGGACGCGCGATTCGCGGACGCGGGCGGCATGGGTCTCGCGTTCAGCGTGGACGCCGTGAGCTTCATCTTCTCGCTGGTGTCGCTGTATCTCATCCGCATCCACACCGATTTCCATCCGCCCAAGCCCGAGGGCGGCATCCTGGCGGACGTGTGGAAGGGCTTCCAGGGTGTGTGGGCGGACCTGCAGTTGCGCTCCTTCATCTTCTACGTGGCCATCGTCTCCTTCTTCGTGGGCGGCCCCGTGCAGGTGGGACTGCCGGTGCTGGCGGACGCCCGCCTCAACTCCGCCCGGGCCTTCGGCATCCTCATGACTTCCTACGGCCTCGGCATGCTCGCCGGCAACGGGCTTTCCATCCTGGCCACGCGCATCGCGCGCGGGCACCTCGGGATGATGATCCTCACGCTCGACACCATCGCCGGCTGCCTGTTCGCCTCGTTCTCCGGCGTCTACCACGTCTGGACCGGCGCGCTCTTGCTCGCCGTCGTCGGCAGCTTCGCCGGCATCGGCCAAGTGGCGCTGTTCAGCTGGATCCAACGGCGCGTGCCCCAGGCCATGATGGGGCGCACCATGAGCATCCTGTTCTTCACCTTCCTGGGCGTGGGTCCGCTATCGGCGGCGCTCGCGGGCGTGCTGCTGCGCTTCATCTCGCTCACCCAGTTGTTCCTCGGCGCGGGGCTCTGCTTGAGCTGCATCGCTCTCGCGTGCATGACGCGCCGCAATCTGCGCGGCATCGCGATCCCACTGGCTGTCAAAAGTTAAATATGCGGCGAATCCCCCTGCACACCACAGTGCAGGGGTTTTCGCGTTGTCCGCGGTAATGCGCTGAATCATCTCCAAAAACCCTTGGGGCCTGCGGCCCGTAAGGTATTTCTTACCCAAAATGACAGCATTTCCCGTCACCCCGGCCCTTGCCGGGGTGCGGCGGAGGGGTCCAGACTTCCCCGGCTTGGGCCGGCATCAGGGTGCCGGTACCCATCGGGTGGGCCGCACCTGAGAGGGAAGTGCGGCCATAGCGGGGCAGGAAGGTGATGGAAACCTCGAAGCTCGTGAAGGTTGCCGTCGGCGATCTCAAGATCGGCATGTATGTCGATCGCTTGGATCGGCCGTGGACCGACACGCGCTTCATGTACCAGGGTTTCTTCATCCGCGACCCGGCTACCGTCGAGGAACTGGCGCGCTACTGCAAATTCGTCTTCGTGGACGCGCAACGCGCCCAGGAAGAAGCGCCGAAGACCACCTCCAAGCCCAACGCCGAGCGTTACTTGCCGACCCAGACGGTGGAGAAGGAGATCGTCCGCGCCAAGGCGATCCACCAGGAAGCCACCACCGCCGCCAAGACCATCTTCACCCAGATGCTGCAGAGCGGCCGGCTGGACGTCGAGCTGGCGCGCCAGACCGTGACCCCGATGCTCGACAGCATGATGCGCAACCCCAACGCGCTCATCTGGCTCACGCGCATGAAGCAGCATGACTCCTACATCTTCAGCCATGCCCTGAACACCTCCATCTGGGGCCTGGCCTTCGCGCGCCACCTGGGCCTGGAGAAGGACGAGATCCAGGAGATCGGCCTGGGTTGCATGCTGTTCGACGTGGGCAAGACCCAGTTGCCGCTGACGCTGCTCCTCAAGCCCGGGCCGCTCACTCCCGAGGAGACCGAGATCGCGCGCAGCCACGTGGCCGCGAGCCTCGCCATCCTGCGCGGCATGGACGGCATCACGCCGCGCATCATGGAGCTCGTAAAACACCATCACGAACGTTTCGACGGCAGCGGCTACAACGAGGGCCTGAAGGGCGCGGGCATCCCCGTGTTCGCCAAGGTCGCCGGCATCGTCGACACCTACGACGCGCTGGTGAGCTTTCGCCCCTACGCGGGCGAGCGCTCGCCCCACGAAGCCATCCGCTACATCTTCGGACTGCGCGGCACGCTGTTCCAGCCGGAAGTGGTGGAGCGCTTCATGCAGATGGTGGGCGCCTTCCCCACGGGCTCGGTGATCGAGCTCAACACCGGCGCCGTGGGCGTGGTGCTGGCCCAGAACCAGCAGAAGCTTCGGCCGCGCATCGCCCTGGTGCTGGACGAGGCCAAGCAGCCCTTCACCTATCCCGAGGTGGTGGACATGATGTACGACAACCCCTGGTCCGACAGCAGCCATTACTGGATCGACCGGTGCCTCCAGGACGGCGCTTACGGCGTCAATCCTCAACAGCTCGGCATCTAACTCGGCATACAAAAAGCTGCTGCGCTCGCTATAGCTTCGTTGCGGTCCGGCTCGCAATCCTCACGTACATCAAGAGTACGCTCCGGTTGCTCGCCTCCCGCGCCTTGCTCTAGCTTCGCTCGCGACGCTTTTTGATGCCTCTTAAGAATCCTTGTGTAACAATCGGTCCATGACCGAGTCCGTCCACTATCTTGGAGCCCACCGGGACAAGCCGGACGCCCGCGACCATGCCTACGCTGCTCCTGCGGAGTTCCTGAAGTCGCGGCCGAAGCAGGTGGACCTGCGGCCCCTGTGCCCGCCGGTGTACGACCAGCGCCCCCTGCAGAGTTGCACCGCCAACGCCGCCGCGGCCGCCATCCAGTTCGAGCGCCTGCGTCTGAAGCTCAAGCCTGACTTCACCCCCTCGCGGCTCTTCATCTATTACAACGAGCGCAAGCTGCTCGGCACCGAACACCAGGACGACGGCGCCCCCCTGCGGGAGGCCATCAAGTGCCTGGCGAAACAGGGAGACTGCCCCGAGGACAGGTGGCCCTACGAACACGCCAAGGTGAACGATCCCCCACCGGAGCGTTGTTATAAGGATGCGGTCAAATACAAGGACGTGCGTTACGCGCACCTGGCCCAGGATCTCGCCCACCTGCAGGCCTGCCTCGCCTCGGGCCGGCCCTTCATCTTCGTCTTCGGCGTGTACGCGAGTTTCGATGCCCCCGCCGCCGTCAAGGCCTGCATGCCGTCCCTGCCCAAGGCCGGCGAGAAATTCCTGGGCAACCACGCGGTCATGGCCGTGGGTTACGACGACACGGAACGGCGCTTCATCCTGCGCAACTCCTGGGGTCCCCACTGGGGGCAGGGGGGCTATTTCTACCTGCCTTATGCCTATGCCACGGACCCGAAACTGGCGGGGGATTTCTGGACCCTCACCCTCACGCCACAGGCTTGAGAGGCTGGTAAGATAATTCCCTCACGAAACTTCCGATCCGAGGAGACCGTCATGAGCAAGGGTTTGGAACGCAAGAAAGAAGACCGCAAGAAACCCCAGAAGACCCTGAAAGAGAAGCGCGCCGAGAAGGCTGCGAAGAGAGCAGCAAGAGGGTAAGGCCGGGAATTTCGAGTATGCCGGCGGCATACGCGCCGGCCGACCTCAAGGAACTGCTCTCGAGCAGGGGCGAGCAGGATAGCTCGCACGGGCCTGGGCTCGGAGCAGGACGCGGAGAGCCGTAGTTGGCCGTTGCGGCCAACCAGTTCTTGGGACTTCGGAAGGTGGCGTCGCCACCAAGTGCTCCCATCCAAGAGCAAGAAAAAGCCGCCCCTCCGGGCGGCTTTTTCACATTCGTGATCCAGTCTTCAGCGCTTCGTCTTGCGCCCGCCGGCTTCGTCGGGATGCCAAGGTTTGCCGGTTCTGTATTCGATGTAATCCCGGATGAGTTTTCTGACCACTTGGCTCGGCGTCTGATCCACATCCGTGCACAGCGCCTCGAACACCGCCTTCTTGCGCGGGTCGATGAGGATCGTCAGTCGGGCGGTACGGCTTTCCCGGGGCATGGGGCATCCCGTTTACATACTATTATCATAGGATGATAATACTTCTCCGTCCTGTCAAGCTGTGCGCGCCGCGCCGCGCGCTGAGGTGACGCGTCTAAATGTTGTCCGCGACACAGACACTCTTCGGGATCCTCTCGATCCCCGTCGCGTGGGTCGCCATCGCCGTGCTCGGCCTGCTCGGTTCCCGCAGTATCTCCTGGGTCGCACGCATCCTGTTTCCGCTGGGCGGAATCGCCGGTTTCGCGCTCGGCGCGCTCGCTCTGCTGCAATTGGCGCAACCCGCCGCGAGCCTGGTCCTGCCGCTCGGGCTGTCAGAGCTGCCGTTCCACGTGCGCGTCGACGGGCTCTCGTGCTTCTTCCTGCTGCTGCTCGGCTTCGCCTCCGGCGGCATCTCGCTGTTCGCCTCGGGGTATTTCCGCGCGGGCGAGGGCGCCATGCCCGGCCTCCTGTGCCTGCAATACCACGTGTTCCTCGCCAGCATGGCGACCGTGCTGGTGGCGGACGACGCGTATCTGTTCATGGTCGCCTGGGAGACCATGGCCCTGTCGTCCTACTTCCTGGTCACGAGCCAGCACCGCCTGCCGGAGATCCGCCGCGCCGGCTTCATCTACCTCATCATCGCCCACGTGGGCGCCATCGGCATCCTGCTGAGCTTCGGCGTGCTGCAGGGTGGCAGCTGGCAGTTCACCTTCGACGCCATGCGCGCCGCACGCCTCTCGCCGCTCTGGTCCAGCGTCGCGTTCTTCCTGGCGATGTTCGGCTTCGGCGCCAAGGCCGGCATCGTGCCCTTGCACGTCTGGCTGCCGGAGGCGCATCCGGCGGCGCCCTCGCCGGTGTCCGCGCTCATGAGCGGCGTGATGCTCAAGACCGCCATCTACGGCGTGCTGCGCGTGAGCTTCGACCTCCTGCACGTGCAGCTCTGGTGGTGGGGGTTGGTGGCACTCGGATTCGGACTGTTCACCGCCTTCTACGGCGTCATCTTCGCCTCGGTGCAGACCGACATGAAGCGGCTGCTCGCCTATTCCTCCATCGAGAACATCGGCATCCTGTTCCTCGGCATCGGGCTCACCCTCCTGTTCCACGCCTTCGGCATGCCGAGGCTCGCGGCCCTGGCGCTCGCCGCCACGCTCTACCACGCCCTCAACCACGCGTTCTTCAAGAGCCTCTTGTTCCTCGCCACGGGGTCGGTGTTGCACTCGACTCGTGAGCGCAACCTGGGACGGCTCGGCGGCCTGATCCACCGCATGCCCTGGGTCGCCTGGCTCGCGCTCATCGGAACCCTCGCCATCGCCGGCCTGCCGCCTCTGAACGGCTTCGTCTCCGAATGGCTCTTGCTGCAGGCCTTCCTGTTCACGCCGCAGCTGCCGCACCAGTTCATCAACATGCTGCTGCCCATCGCCGCCGCGGCGCTGGCGCTGGTGGCGGCGCTCGCCGCCTACGTCATGGTGAAGTTCTACGGCGTGATCTTCCTCGGCCAGCCGCGGGAGCCCAAGCTCGCCCAGGCCCATGACTGCGGCCGGCGCGAGCGGGTGGGGCTCTTGTGGCTCGCGGCGGGCTGCGTGCTGCTCGGCTTGTTCCCGGTGCACGTGCTCGCGCTCCTGGACGGCGTGAGCCAGCAGCTCCTGGGCGCGGGCCTCGGTGGCCAACTGCAGCAATGGTGGTTGCTCGCGCCCATCGCGCCGGAACGGGCCTCCTACAGCCCGGCCGTGTTCATGCTCGGCATCCTCGTGCTGGTGGCGCTGACCGGGCTCGTGGTGCACCGCGTGTACCACGGGCGCGTGCGCCAGGCGCCGCCCTGGGCCTGCGGCTTCCCGCAGCTCACCCCGCGCATGCAGGACACGGCCGAGGGTTTCGGCCAGCCCATCCGCCAGATCTTCGAGCCCTTCTTCCGCATGCAGCGCGAGCTGCCGACGGCGTTCGACGCCTCGCCGCACTACCACGTGAAGGTGGAGGACCGCCTCTGGTACGCGCTCTACCTGCCGGTGGTCGGCGCCGTGCAGGCCGGCGCGCGCGTCGTGAGCCTGGTGCAGCAAGGGCGCATCGGCGTGTACCTCCTGTTTAGCTTCGTGACCCTCGTGGCCCTCTTGGTGTTCGTGCTGTGAACGCGGCGCGCCTCCTCGCCCAGTTCGCCGAGATCCTGCTGGCGGTGGCGGCGGCGCCGCTGCTCATGGGTTGGGTGAACCAGTGCCGCGCCTGGCTGCAGAACCGGAGCGGCCCTGGCGTCCTGCAGCCCTACCGCCTGCTCCGCAAGCTCTTCAACAAGGATGCGGTGATCGCCGGCAACGCCTCGCTCCTGTTCCGCCTGGTCCCCTACGTGCAGTTCGCGGCCATGTGCCTCGCCGCCGCCATCATCCCGACCCTGTGGACCGGGCTGCCGTTCGCCGCGGCGGCGGACGCCATCGCGCTCGTCGGCCTGTTCGCCACTGCGCGCGTGGCGCTCGCGCTCGCCGCCATGGACATCGGCACCGCGTTCGGCTCCCTGGGCGCGCGCCGCGAGATGCTGGTGGGCTTCCTGGCGGAGCCGGCGCTCTTGATGGTGTTCTTCACCGCCTCGCTCATCTCCCACAGCACCTCGCTGCCCACCACCGTGGACGTGCTGGCCCACACGGAGCTGGCGCTGTACCCGAGCCTGGCGTTCGCCGGCATCGCGTTCCTCATGGTGCTGCTCGCCGAGAACGCGCGCATCCCGGTGGACAACCCGGCGACGCATCTCGAACTCACCATGATCCACGAGGCCACGGTGCTCGAATATTCGGCGCGGCACCTGGCGCTCATCGAGTGGTCCGTGGCCCTGAAGCTCTTCAACTACACCTGCATCGGCCTCGCGCTGTTCCTGCCCTGGGGGCTCGCCGCCGACACCGGCGACAACCTCGGTCTCTTGCTGGCGATACCCGTCACCACGGCGAAGCTCCTGGTGGCCGGCGCCGGGCTCGCGCTCGTCGAGACCCTGAACGCCAAGATGCGCATCTTCCGTGCCCCCGAGTTCCTGGCCACCGCGTTCCTGCTGGCGGTGCTCGGGCTCCTGGTGCACCTCCTGTTGGGGAGCTGAACCATGGCCGGCTTCGCCTCGCAACTCATCAACCTCTGCGCCGCGCTCATGCTGCTCCTGTCCTTCGCCATGCTCGCCCAGCGGCGGGTGCTGACGCTCGTCACGCTGTACGCGCTCCAGGGTGCGACGCTGTTCGTCTCCATCACCGTGGTGATGGTCAGCACCGGCCAGTACCACCTGTTCTTCTCGGCGGCGCTCACCCTGGTGCTCAAGGTGATCGCGCTGCCGTTCATCATGCACCGCCTCATCGGCCGCCTGGGGGCGCGCTGGGAGAGCGAGACCCTGTTCAACGCCCCGACGGTCATGCTGGCGGGCCTCTTGCTGGTGATCTTCTGCTTCTCCCTCGCCCAGCCCATCTCCGAGCTGGGCCATACCGTCACCCGCAGCACCTTGGGGATAGCGCTCGCGGTGGTGATGCTCTCCTTCCTCATGATGATCACGCGCCGCAAGGCCATCACCCAGGTGCTGGGCTTCCTGGCCATGGAGAACGGCCTGTTCTTCGCCGCCACCAGCACCACTTACGGCATGCCCATGGTGGTGGAGCTCGGCGTCGCGCTGGACGTGCTGGTGGGCGTCTTGATCCTCGGCATCTTCTTCTTCCAGATCCGCGAGCAGTTCGACAGCCTCGACCTGCATCACATGGAAAGGCTCAAGGAGGACTGACGTGGAGATACTCGTACTCCTGGGTTTCCCGCTCCTCGGCAGCCTCGTCCTGGCGCTCATCGGCGAGCGCGAATGGGCGCCGGAGGCCAACGTCGCGGTGAGCGGCGGCACCCTCGCGGCCGCCGCCTGGCTCACCTGGCGGGTCATCGCCGGCGGGCCAATGCTCACCTTGGGCGAGCAGTTCTTCATGGACCCGTTCAACGTCTTCCTGGTGGCGCTCACCGCGCTCGTCGGCTTCACCACCACGCTGTTCTCGCGGCCCTACATGCGCATCGAGGCGCACCACGGCAAGCTCAGCCCCAAGCGCCTGCGGCTCTACCACAGCATGTTCCAGCTCTTCATGTTCACCATGCTCCTGGCGCTCACCACCAACAACATGGGCCTCCTGTGGGTGGCCATGGAGGCTGCGACGCTCGCCACCGTGCTCCTGGTGTCCCTGTACCGCACCCCGGCCAGCATCGAGGCGGCCTGGAAATACTTCATCCTCTGCGGCGTCGGCATCGCCCAGGCGCTGTTCGGCACCATCCTCCTGTACTTCGCCGCCGAGAAACTGCTGGGCAGCGGCGGCACCACCGCGCTGCTCTGGACCCACTTGAACCAGGTGAAGGGCCAGCTGGAGCCCACGGTGCTGTCGTTGGCGTTCGTGTTCCTGCTGGTGGGCTACGGCACCAAGGTGGGCTTGGCGCCGCTGCACAACTGGCTGCCGGACGCCCACGCCGAGGGCCCGACGCCGGTGTCCGCGGTGCTCTCCGGGCTCCTGCTCAACGTCGCGCTCTACGCCGTGGTGCGCTGCAAGGTGCTGGTGGAGGGCGCGGTGCAAAGCCACGTGGCCGGAAACCTGATGATGGGGTTCGGCCTCCTGTCCGTGGTGCTGGCGTCGTTCCTCTTGTGGCGGCAGAAGGACATCAAGCGACTGTTCGCCTATTCCTCCATCGAGCACATGGGCATCGCCACCTTCGCCTTCGGCATGGGCGGGCCGGTGGCGAACTTCGCCGCGCTGCTGCACATGACCGTGCATTCCCTCACCAAGTCCGCCATCTTCTTCACCGTGGGCCATGCCGCGCAGAAGGCCAAGACCCAGGTCATGGACCAGATCCGCGGCCTCATCACCGTCAACCCCACCGTCGGCTGGGGGCTCATGGTCGGCACCCTCGCCATCCTCGGCATGCCGCCCTTCGGCGTGTTCGCGAGCGAGTTCCTCATCCTCATCACCGCCATGCGCGACCATCCCTGGGCCACGCCCATCCTGCTGGCAGCGCTGGGCGTCGCCTTCGGCGCCATCTTCACCCGCGTGCAGGCCATGGTGTTCGGCGAGACCAGCGTCGGCCGGCTGCCCCATTCGCCGGCGCTGATCCCGGTGTTCACGCACCTCACGCTGGTGCTGATGCTGGGCCTGTGGATGCCGCCCTACCTCGCGGAGTGGTACCGCGAGGCGGCGAAGCTCATCGGATAAGCCATGACCGACGCGATGCCGCAACTCGAGATGGAAACTCTGCCTGGCGCGGTGCCGGTGCGGCGCGCCACCGTGAAGGACGTGGAACTGCGCGCCGCCTGCGCGGCGGCGCGGGAGAACGGCGGCTTGCTGCACGCCCTGTGGGGTACGGACGAGCGCGACCGCGCCGGCGGCTTTCTGCTGCGCGTCGCCCTGCAGGACGCGGAGGGCCTGCTGATCCTGGAGCACCCGCTGGACGGCGGACCCACCTCCGGCTATCCCAATCTCGCCGAGATCTTCCCGGCGGCCGCGCGCATGCAGCGGGCGGCATTCGACGTGCTGGGGCTCTGCGCCTACGGCGGCGACACCCGCGACTGGCTGCGCCACGCCGCCTGGCCGCTCGATTACTACCCGCTGCGGCACGACGCCGGCAGCGAGACCGGCCCCGTGAAGGACGAGCACTACCAGTTCGTGACCGTGACGGGCGACGGCGTGCACGAGATCGCCGTGGGTCCGGTGCACGCGGGCACCATCGAGCCCGGGCACTTCCGCTTCTCGGTCGTCGGCGAGAAGGTGCTCAGGCTCGAGGAGCGCCTCGGGTATACCCACAAGGGCATCGAGCGGCGCTTCACCGAGCTGCCGCTGCTCGAAGGGCAGCGCCTGGCGGCGCGAATCGCCGGCGACTCCGCGGTCGCGCATTCGTGGGCGTACTGTCAGGCGCTCGAA
>DATGHI010000068.1:0-10863 GCA_035308065.1 Gammaproteobacteria bacterium
CGGGCCTCGCCGCCGCGGCGGGCTTCGCGATTTACGAGCAATACCTGATCCGCAAGCGCGAACCAAAGAAGTGTTTTGAGGCGTTCCTCAACAACAACTGGTTCGGCGCTGCGGTGTTTGCGGGGATACTCCTGGACTACACCTTCAAGGTTTCTTAAGAGACTGCCGCTGCTCGTGCCGCGCACCAGACACTCACGCGTCTAGCACCGGAATCCTTAAGCGTCGTCGTGAGCACTTCGACCGTCGTCCCGGTGGTGACCACATCATCCAGGAATGCCACGTGCTTGCCGTCCACGGATTTCTTCACTGCGAATGCGTCTCTCAGGTTCTTCTTGCGCTCCGCCGCGTCCAGTTTTGACTGGATTTCCGTCGCTCTCACACGCTCGCAGACGTCGAGGCGCACGGGGATCTTGAGGCGCTTGCTCACCGGTCGCGCGAGTTCCACCGTCTGGTTGAAGCCGCGCTCTTTCAGGCGCGAGGGGTGCAGTGGCACGGGGACGATGAAATCCGGCCTGTCCCCGCCGCCCGCGACCAGATATTCCGCCAGCAACTCACCTAGCAATCTCCCCGTGGGCAGATCGCCGTCGAATTTGAAACGCTGGATGAGCTTGTCCAGGGGATAGGCGTAGGTGAGGGGGCTCTTGGCTTCGTCCCAGGCGGGTGGGGACTTGATGCAGATTCCGCAGACGGGCGTGTCTATGTCGGGCGGCAAGGGCGCCGCGCAGCGGGGACAGGGATGGCGGTTCCAGGAGAGCTCGTCGAAGCAGGGAGCGCAGAGGTCGAGGCCCCGGGCGCCCTTGTGGCCGCAGAGCACGCAATGAGATGGATACAGGAACCCCAGCACATCCCAATCCTAGCTGAAGTCTCAGTGCAATAGCCCGAACACCGCCACGCCATCGGTGGTGCCCACGTAGACCTTGCCGTTCACCACGGTGGGAGTGATGAACTTATTGCCCGCGCCGAATTGGTCGCGGCTGCCGGACTGGTTGCTGTCGTAGAGTTCGTGGGCGAGGTTGGCGGCATCGTAGGCGTAGAGGCCTGCCACAGAACCGTTCTCCGCCACCCAGACGATACCGTCGGCGGTGCCATTGGCGGAGATGCTGGGAGTCGCGCCGGGATAGGGGAAGCTGTGGATGGTCTGGGAGACGGGACTGGTGGATAGCGTGGCGTCGGTGATGCGGAAGGCCCGGAGCACGTCACCCACGGCGCCGTAATACACCACGCCGTTGAAATACGCCGGTGTGGCGAATTCGCTGCCGGCAAGACCGCTGGGGATCTCCTGCCAGATGTGGTCTATAAATGAATGCCATTTGCCCATGTTGTCCCGGTTGGGTACGTAGATGGTCTGGTCCTTGCCTGCACCCACGGCCAGGTGCCTGGTGGTGCCGCTCGCGTCCTGCAGGTCCGGCAGCAGTATCGCGCCGCCCGATCCCAGATCCTCGTCCGCGGCGGACTCCGCCAGCGTATTGGTCATGGTGAAGTAATCGGCCACTGCGAGCTTGCCGCCCACGGTGGAGAGTTTCATGAACGCGTTGCCGTAGTCGCCCTGGGACGGGAAACCGTTGGCGTCGAGGCTGGTGTCGAACGTGCCGTTGGCGGCCAGGAAATAGATGTTGCACTCGCTGTCGGCCGCAGGCCCGGCGCCCGACTGCCATATGGAGGCACCCTCGCCGTTGGGGGAGATGTTGAGCACCGAGGCCTGGGCGAGGGTCGTCTGGTCATAGCCCATGATCCAGCCGGTGTAGGGCCGGTTATCGCAATGGGATGCCCAGGTGAGATAGATCGTGTTGTTGAGCCGCAGCAGTCCCGCGCGTTCCTCGTATTGCGCCGGATCGAAGACGATGGAGCCACCGATGCTGTTGTCCCCGCTGCCGGGATACGTGGCCTGGATGGCTACGGGACTGCCCGGCATCTCGGCACCGGTGGTCACGTCGAGTGCATACAACCGCTGGAAGTAATGGCCGGAGCCGTCCTTCGACATGGCGACTAGATAGATGACGCCGTGGGATCCGGCCATGGGATCGATGATCGGGGTCGCGGTGATGCCGATCTCCGGCGTCACCTGGCTGCAGCCGCGGTCGTCACTCGGGGTCTCGCCCGTGCGCAGCAGGGACGCGTGCCAGAGCACCGTGCCGGTATCGGCATCCAAAGCATAGAGGCTGTCGTGTTCGGTGGCGACGTAGAGCACGTTGTGCGTGTCGTTGGCGATCTGCAGGGACGGCAGGAACAACGGCTGCGCATCCACCTTGCCATCGACGGCGAAGAAACCGATCTTGCCAAACTGCACGGCATTGACGTTGACCGGCGTGAGCACCTTCTCGAGGTTGTTGACCCCATCGCGGGCGTTGTCGTTGTGATAGGTGAGTACGCTGTAGGTGCTGAGGACCGGGGCCGGCGGCGTGATGGTGAAGTTGCTGCTGCTCGTGCCGCCGCAACCGGCGAGCAGCAGTGCGGCCCAGGTCATGAGGCGGGAGCGGAGCGGGTGGTTCGGGACGATCATGACGCTGCGACTGCAATGGGCCTTGCGCCACTCTACCGCTCCGGGCTTTTGGGCGCGTGACGGCTTAACGTAACTGCCTGGACCTCGAGGTATCAGAGGGCTGACTGCCAGCGGAGTATAACTATCTGATATATATGGATATATTTTCCAAGATAGTCAGGCCATAAAACGGACAGATGTAAACTTTTTGATGATTTTCAAGTAAACGGCTAGGCACTACACTGACCGCCTTTCCCGCCGCCTATCCCGAGGGCTCCCATGTCATCCGTGATGCCTGATGCGAAAGACCTGCGCCACGACTGGACCCTCGCGGAAGTACAAGCGCTGTTCGCGCTGCCCTTCAACGACCTCCTGTTCCGGGCCCAGGCCGTGCACCGCCGCCATTTCGATCCTAACGCGGTGCAGGTCTCGACACTGCTCTCCATCAAGACCGGCGCCTGCCCCGAGGACTGCAAGTACTGCCCCCAGAGCGCGCGCTATGACACGGGTCTCAAGGCCGAGAAGCTCATGAACGTGGCGGACGTGGTGGCGAAAGCGAAGATCGCCCGCGACGCCGGCGCCACGCGCTTCTGTATGGGCGCCGCCTACCGGGCGCCCAAGGACAAGGACCTGGACCAGATCGTCGGCATGATCCAGGGCGTGCGCGAACTCGGCATGGAGACCTGTGCGACGCTCGGCATGCTGACGCCCGCCCAGGCCGAGCGCCTGGCGGACGCCGGCCTCGACTACTACAACCACAACATCGACACTTCGGAGGAGTACTACAAGGAGATCATCTCCACGCGCACGTTCGAGGACCGGCTGGACACCCTCAAGAACGTGCGCGACGCGGGCATGCACGTCTGCTGCGGCGGCATCGTCGGCATGGGCGAAAAGCGCGAAGACCGGGTCAAGATGCTGCACACGCTCGCGACGCTGCCGGAGCATCCGGAGAGCGTGCCCATCAACCAGCTGGTGCAGGTGGAAGGCACGCCGCTCGACGGCATCGAGGTCATCGATCCCTTCGATTTCGTGCGCGTCATCGCCGTGGCCCGCATCCTCATGCCCGAGGCGCACGTGCGCCTGTCCGCGGGGCGCACCGAGATGCACGACGAGATGCAGGCGCTGGCGTTCTTCGCCGGGGCGAACTCCATCTTCTATGGCGAGAAGCTCCTGACCACCGGCAACCCGGACATGGAGAAGGACCGGGTGCTGTTCGAGCGGCTCGGCATCCACGCCGAAGCGCTGGAAGAGAAGGTCGGCACCGCGCATCTCGACATCACGGCGGAGGACCATGGACGCCGCGCAGCGACTTGACGCGCTGCTTACCCCCGAACTCGCCGCGCTCAAGCAGAAATCCCTCTACCGCCTGCGGCGCATCCTGGCCGGGCCCCAGGGACCGGAGATCGAGGTCGACGGCCGGCGGCTGCTGAACTTCTCCAGCAACGATTATCTGGGCCTCGCGGCCCATCCGGCCCTGGCGGAGGCGGCCAAGCGCGCGCTGGATGAATACGGCCTCGGCAGCGGTGCCGCGCACCTGGTCACGGGCCATACCCGCGCCCATCACGCACTGGAGGAAGAACTGGCCGCCTTCACCGGCCGGCCTCGGGCGCTGCTCTTCTCCAGCGGTTACATGGCGAATTTAGGAGTAGCGGGCGCCCTGATGGGACGCGGCGACCGGGTGCTGGAGGACCGGCTCAATCACGCCTCGCTCCTGGACGCGGGACTGCTCTCCGGCGCGAAGTTCGCCCGCTATGACCATGTAGATGTGGCGGCGCTCCGGAAGGAATTCAAAGAGGCTTCAGGTGACACGTTTGTCATGACTGACGGCGTGTTCAGCATGGACGGCGACATCGCACCCCTGCCGGAGCTGGTGCGTGCCACCGACGAGGCGGGGGCCTTCCTGATGGTGGACGACGCCCACGGCTTCGGCAGCTTGGGGAAATCCGGCCGCGGCAGCCTGGAGTACCACGGCCTCGGAGCTTCCGAAGTGCCTATCTACATGGCGACGCTCGGCAAGGCCTGCGGGGCGTTCGGAGCGTTCGTCGCCGGCGGCGAAGCCCTGGTGGAGACGCTCATTCAGGGCGCGCGCACTTATATATATACGACCGCCGCTCCCGCGGCCCTGGCGGAAGCGACCCGTGCGGCCTTGAAGCTCGTGGAGACCGAGGGCTGGCGACGAGATCACCTGCGGGGCTTGATAGCCCGCTTCCGCGCCGGCGCGCAGCAGCTGGACCTGAAACTGATGGATTCGGTGACCGCCATCCAACCCTTGATGGTCGGCGGATCCGCCGATGCAGTAGCGCTTTCACGGAAGCTCCAGGAACTCGGCATCCTGGTGGCGGCCATCCGCCCGCCCACGGTGCCGGAAGGCACGGCGCGGCTGCGCATCACGCTCACCACCGCCCACACGGAAGCCCAGGTGGACCGGCTCCTGGACGTGCTCTCCAAGGTGAAACCGTGAGTGCGTCTCTATATAGAGAGACCGAGGGCATCGGGGTCGATCTACTGCTGCTGCACGGTTGGGGCTTGCACGGGGGTATCTGGGACACGCTTCTTCCCAGGCTCACGCCTCATTTCCGCGTCACCCGTCTGGATCTCCCGGGCCATGGCCGCAGCCGGTCGGTGCCGATGCCGGCGACGTTGGCGGAGACGGCGAAACTCGTGTTGGATGCGGCGCCTGCAGGAGCGGTCTGGCTGGGCTGGTCCCTAGGGGGGCTCGTGGCGCTGCGCGCCGCGGTGGACGCACCCCAACATATGAGAGCCCTGATGCTCGCCAACACCACGCCGCGCTTCGTCACGGCGCCCGACTGGCCCCACGCCATGCCGCCGGAGCAGCTCCTGGAATTCGCTGACGGCCTTGCGACTGGTTACCGCGAGACGCTGTTGCGCTTCCTGTTCCTGCAGGTGCGCGGCGACGAGCGCGCGCGGGCGTCGTTGCGGCAGCTGCGCGAGACACTCTTCACCCATGGTGAGCCGGACACGGCGTCTCTGGCTGCGGGGCTCAGGCTACTCGGGGAAAGCGACCTCAGGAGCGAGCTCAGTGCGATCCCTCTGCCCACCTTGGTGATGGCCGGCGGCTACGACCGGCTCACGCCGCCCGCCGCAGGCGAACACCTGGCCCGGGGCATCCCCGGCGCGCGCCTTCAGCTCTTACCCAAAAGCGCCCACGCCCCCTTCATCTCCCACGCGGAGGAATTCACGGCGGCGCTGATGGGCTTCCTCCAACACATCGACACGCAGGAAGTGGCGTGATGGCGCCGGATGAATTCACCCTGGATCACCGGCAGGTGCAGCGGGCGTTCGACGCAGCTGCCGCGGGCTATGACGCAGCGGCGGTGCTGCAGCGCGAAGTGGGGGAGCGCCTGCTGGAACGGCTCTCCCTCACGACGCTCGTCCCGGCGCGGGTGCTGGACGTAGGTTGCGGCACGGGGCGCCCCACTCGCGAACTGGTGAGACGTTATCCCAAGGCCCAGGTGCTGGGTGCGGACCTCGCGCCGCAGATGCTCAAGGCCGCGCGCCGCCGTCAGCCCTGGTTCCGGGGCGCGAAGTTCATCTGTGCCGAGGCTGCAAGCATGCCGCTCGCCACCGCGGCTTTCGAGCTCGTCTACGCCAGCCTGATCTTGCAGTGGTGCGAGGACCTGGACGCGACGCTGCTGGAATGGCGGCGGCTCCTGAAACCCCATGGGCTCTTGCTGTTCAGCACCCTCGGGCCCGACACCCTCAAGGAGCTGCGGGCCGCCTGGAGCGAGGTGGACGGCTATAACCACGTGAACCGCTTCCTGGACATGCACGACATCGGCGACGCGCTGATCCGCGCCGGTTTCGTGGAACCGGTGATGGACGTGGAGTGCCTGACCCTCACTTATGCCGACGCGCCGGCGCTGATGCGCGACTTGAAGCGCATCGGCGCCCACAACGTCACCGCCGGCCGCAGCCGGGGCCTCACGGGCCGCGGCCGGCTCGCGGCCTTCGCCCGGGGTTACGAGCGCTTCCGCCGGGAGGGCCGGCTGCCCGCCACCTATGAAGTGGTGTACGGCACCGCCTGGGCGCCCAAGTTCATGCCCACGGCGGCACTGCAACGTTCGAACCCTGATGCCGCGAAAGGCGGAAGGCCGTGAGCGGCGAAAATATCCGGCGAGGCTGCTTCGTCACCGGCACCGACACCGGCATTGGCAAGACGCGGGTGAGCCTGGGCCTCCTGCATGCGCTCAACCGGACCGGCTTGAAGACCGTGGGCATGAAACCCGTGGCGAGCGGCGCCCGCAAGGCAGCCGAGGGCCTCTGCAACGACGACGCCCTGGCGCTGCAGAGCGCGGCTTCCCTGCGGAAACCCTATGCGCTCGTGAATCCCTATTGTTTCGCGCCCGCCATCGCGCCCCACCTCGCGGCGAGGGAGGCGGGGGTGGAGATGGATCTCGAAACGCTGCACGCGGCTTTCGGAAGATTGCGTCACGGCGCCGACGCAGCGGTGGTGGAGGGCGTGGGCGGCTGGCAGGTGCCGCTGACGGAGACCCTCGAGCTTCCCGACCTCGTGCGGGCACTGGAGCTGCCGGTGCTGCTGGTGGTGGGTCTCCGCCTCGGCTGCCTGAACCACGCGCTGCTCACTGCCCGGGCGATCCGGGCCGACGGGCTGGAACTCCTGGGCTGGGTCGCGAATGCGATCGATCCCGGTTTCGAGCGTCCCGAGGCCAACGTCGCGACGCTGGAGGCAGCGCTCGACGCACCGCTCCTGGGGCGCCTTCCGTACGCGCCGGGGACGAGCGGCGAGGCATCGGCGGAGGCGCTCAAGGATGCATGTGCGCGGCTCGCGTGAGATGCGCAAGAAAGCGCAATTTCCCGGAGAAAACGCGGCGTTTCGAGGCCGCTCCGTTGCGCCCCCCATGGGGGCTGGGGTAGCATACGCCGCCTGATTTTTCTGCCGCGGACGCCCGTCCGGCGGACGGTTTCAGGACTGGGGAAGCTTCCAGGACTCGCCGCGGACGGATGCCGTTCCGCGGTCGTTTGGGCCCCCCGCACGCATCATTACGACCCGCCCCGGCGACTGCTGCCGGCGGCCAGCAGGAGTGACGATCGCATGGTTTTCCACACAATCAAGAAAGCAGCGACCGCCGTCCTGGGGCTCAGTCTCGCGCTCGCCGCCTTCGGCGCCCTGGCCGAAGATTCGGCCTACAACCTGCCCGAGGGTGTGACCGCCACCAGCCACGAGGTCTACGACCTGCACATGATGGTGTTCTGGGTGTGCGTCGCCATCGCCGTGGTGGTGTTCGGCGCCATGTTCATCGCCATCTTCTCGTTCCGCAAGGCGGCCGGCGCCAAGGCCGCCCAGTTCCACGAGAGCACCACCCTCGAGATCGCCTGGACCATCGCGCCGGTGATCATCCTGGTGGCCATGGCCATCCCCGCCGCCAAGACCCTGGTGCGCATGTCCGACACCAGCGACCCGCAGATGAGCATCAAGATTACGGGTTACCAGTGGAAGTGGCAGTACGACTACCTGCAGGACGGCTTCAGCTTCTTCAGCATGCTGTCCAAGTCCAGCGACGAGGCGAGCCAGCTGCGCTCCGGTATCGATCCCGCCACTGTGCCCAACTACCTGCGTGACGTGGACCATCCGCTGGTGGTGCCTGTGGGCGAGAAGATCCGCCTGCTCATCACCTCCGATGACGTGATTCATTCCTGGTGGATGCCGGACTTCGGCGGCAAGACCGACGCCAACCCCGGCTTCGTGAATCTCGCCTGGATCAACGTCGACCAGCCCGGCGTCTACCGCGGCGCCTGCGCCGAGCTCTGCGGCCGCTGGCACGGCTTCATGCCCATCGTGGTGGTGGCCAAGACCCGGACCGACTACCAGGCCTGGGTGAACGCCATGAAGGCGGCCAACGGCAAGTACGTGAACCCCTACGACGGTTCGCTGGAGGACAACGGCAGCTCGGTGGTGTTCAGCGCGACCAACTACAACAACGTGATGGGGTCGCCGCCGGGTACGGCGGCGACGCCGCTGTCCACCGCCGCTCCGGCCGTGGCGCCCGCGACCAAGGCCGCCGCCACCGCGGCGCCGGCCTGGGATATGGCAACCGCCATGGCCCGCGGCAAGCAGGTCTATGACCAGAGCTGCGCCAGCTGCCACATGCCGGACGGCAGCGGCAACAAGGAGCTGGGCGCCAAGGCCATCGCCGGCGGTGAGGTGCCGAACGGCCCGCTGGCCGCGCACATCGCGCTGGTGCTGAAGGGCAAGGGCATCATGCCCGCCTGGGGCAATATGCTGAACGAAACCGACCTGGCCGCGGTCATCACCTACGAGCGCAATGCCTTCGGTAACCACAAGGGCGACCTGGTGAAGCCTGAAGACATCAAGGCCGCCAAATAAAGGATCCGGAGACAAGCACATGAGCACCGTTGCAGCCACCCACGACACACACGCCGCCGAGCATCCGAGCGGCATCTGGCGCTGGATCACGACCACCAACCACAAGGACATCGGGACGCTCTACCTGATGTTCAGCCTGCTGATGTTCTTCGTCGGCGGCAGCTTCGCCATGGTGATCCGCGCCGAGTTGTTCAAGCCTGGCATGCAGGTCGTGGACCCGGTCACCTTCAATGAGTTCACCACCCTGCACGCGCTGATAATGATTTTCGGCGCGATCATGCCGGCCTTCGTGGGCCTGGCGAACTGGATGGTGCCGATGATGATCGGCGCGCCGGTCATGGCCCTGCCGCGCATGAACAACTGGAGCTTCTGGATCCTGCCATTCGCCTTCCTGCTCCTGCTCGGCACCACGCTGATGCCGGGCGGCGGTCCCGCGGGCGGCTGGACCCTGTATCCGCCGCTGTCCCTGCAGACCGGCACCGCCTTCCCGTTCGTGATCTTCGCGATCCACATGATGGGCATCTCGTCGGTGATGGGCGCGATCAACATCATCGCCACCATCCTCAATCTGCGCGCGCCGAAGATGGCGCTGCTCAAGATGCCGATGTTCGTGTGGAGCTGGCTGATCACCGCCTACCTGCTGCTCGCGGTGATGCCGGTGCTGGCCGGCGCGGTGACCATGCTGCTCACCGACAAGTACTTCGGCACCAGCTTCTTCAGCGCCGCGGGCGGCGGCGACCCGGTGATGTTCCAGCACATCTTCTGGTTCTTCGGGCATCCCGAGGTCTACATCATGATCCTGCCGGCCTTCGGCATCGTCTCGGAGATCATCCCGACCTTCTCGCGCAAGCCGCTGTTCGGCTATGAGTCGATGGTGTATGCCATCTCCTCCATCGCGTTCCTGTCGTTCATCGTCTGGGCGCACCACATGTTCACGGTCGGCATGCCGCTGGCCGGCCAGCTGTTCTTCATGTTCACCACCATGCTGATCGCGGTGCCGACTGGGGTGAAGGTGTTCAACTGGACGGCGACCCTGTGGCGCGGCTCGCTCAGCTTCGAGACGCCGATGCTTTTCGCGCTGGCGTTCCTGTTCCTGTTCACCATCGGCGGTTTCTCGGGCGTGATGTGCGCCATCGTGCCGGCCGACTACCAGTACCAGGACAGCTACTTCGTGGTGGCCCATTTCCACTACGTGCTGGTCACCGGCGCGGCCTTCGCCATCATGGGCGCGGTGTACTACTGGCTGCCCAAGTGGACCGGCCACATGTACAACGAGAAGCTCGGCAAGCTGCACTTCTGGTGCTCGACGATCTTCGTCAACGTGCTGTTCTTCCCGCAGCACTTCTTAGGCTTAGCCGGCATGCCGCGCCGCATCCCGGACTATCCGGTGCAGTTCACCGACCTCAACATGCTCTCGTCCATCGGCGGGTTCCTGTTCGGCGCCTCGCAGTTGATCTTCCTGTACCTGGTGATCAGCACCATCCGTGGCGGTCCGAAGGCGCCGGCCAAGCCCTGGGAGGGCGCGAAGGGCCTCGAGTGGCACCTGCCCTCACCGCCGCCCTACCACAGCTTCACCACGCCTCCCGACAAGGAAGTGTGGGAACACCCGTACCGGGATTGAACGCGCGTGACGGCCATGGCAGACATGCAGGATCAGGCAGTATCGGGGCGGCAGCGCCGCGCGCTGCGCACCGCGCTGATCCTGGGCGTGCTGGCGCTGGCCTTCTACGTCGGCATCTTCTTGATCGTGAGCTGGCGGCACCCCTGACGGGCGCCGGAGCGGGATGAACGGATCGGACAAGGCCCGGCGCCACCGCAAGCTGGTGCTCGGGCTGTTGATGATGACGGCGGGCATGTTCGCCCTGGGCTTCGCCCTGGTGCCGTTGTACCGGGTAGTGTGCCGCCTGACGGGCATCAACGGCACCGGCGTGGAAGCAGTCTCGTCGGCCTATGCCGGCGAGGTGGACCAGGACCGCAACGTGACGGTGCAGTTCCTGGCCACGGTGAACAGCAA
>DATGHI010000069.1:0-3041 GCA_035308065.1 Gammaproteobacteria bacterium
CCGACGCTATCGCGAGATGGGCATGCTTGCCCCGCTGCGTCTATAGATGAGTGACGATTCCTTTCTCGAATATGTCCTGGAACAGCTTGCCGAGGCCCATGGGCTGAAGGTAAAGCGCATGTTTGGCGGTCACGGTCTTTATATGGGTGATGCCTTCTTCGCCATCGTCCACAAGGGCGCGCTCTACTTCCGCACCGACGAATCCACCCGGCCGGGTTTCGTCAAAGCCGGCAGCCGGCCATTCAACCCCAAGGGTGTGCAGGAACTGCACCGTTATTACGAAGTGCCTGCGGATGTGCTGGAAGACGCATCCGAACTCCTGGATTGGGCTAAAATCGCTGCCAAGACCCACGGTTGACGCGCCGCGGCGGAGAAAAGCCGCAGCCACTTATATATAATTTGCGCTTTCCCCACTTGGACCTGCCGCCATCGCCATGGTTTTCAGCACGCGCGCGAAAGTCATCCTGGCGACGGCCCTCCTGGCCCTGGCTTGGTTCACAGGCCTCGGCCACCGCGACCTCTTTCAGACCGACGAAGGCCGCTACGCGGAGATCCCCCGCGAGATGCTCGTGAGCGGCGATTGGGTGACGCCGCGCCTCGACGCCATCAAGTATTTCGAGAAACCGCCGTTGCAATACTGGGCCACTGCCGCCGCTTTCAGCGTGCTGGGCGAATCCAACGGAACGTCGCGCCTCTGGACCGCGCTCCTGGGTTTCCTCGGCATCCTCATGACCGGTTTCGCGGGCGCGCGCCTCTTCAACCGCCGTACCGGCTGGTTCGGGGCGCTGATGCTTACGGGTAGCGTGTACTACGCCATCATGGGTCACTTCAACACCCTCGACATGGGTGTGACCTTCTTCATGTGCGGCAGCCTGTTCACGTTCCTGCTCGCCATGGAAGCGGCTGACACGCGCCGGCGCCGCGGCTGGATGTACCTCGCCTGGGGTTTCGCGGCCCTGGCGACCCTGAGCAAAGGTCTGGAGGCGGTGGTGTTGCCCGGTGCGGTGTTCGTGCTCTATGTGCTTATCACCCGCGATTGGCAGCGCTTCAGGCAGCTGCACATCTTCGGCGGCATCATTATTTATCTTCTCGTCGCCGCTCCCTGGTTCGTGCTGGTGAGCCTGCGCAACCCCGAATTTCCGCAGTTCTTCTTCATCCATGAACACTTCCAGCGTTTCCTGACGACGGTGCACCACCGCGTGGAACCCTGGTGGTTCTTCATCCCCATCCTCCTATTCGGCCTCTTCTGTTTCCTGCCGCAGTTCCTGCGTGCGTTCGCGCGGCTGTTCCGCCGCGGCACCTACGTGGTCCCCATGGGCAAGTTCAACCACGGGTTGTTCCTGTGGCTGTGGTGCGGCTTCATCTTCCTGTTTTTTTCACTGTCGGACTCGAAACTGGGTAGCTATATCCTGCCCATCTTCCCGGCGCTGGCGCTGCTAATGGGCCGTGAGCTCATGGAACTGCGTCGCCGCGACGCCATGCTGAGCGCGGTGCTCTGCATCCTGCTGGCGCTGGCCGCCTTGTGGCAGGCGCCGGAACTGCAGAAGCACAGCGACAAGCTGCCTTTGGACTTGTACCAGGCCTTCCTGCCCTGGCTTGCCGGCGGCGTGGTGCTGGTGCTGTTCACTTCGCTTCTGGGATTCCTGTTCGCATACATGAATCGGGTGGCCGCGGCCATCGCCCTGGTGGCGGCAGGACTGTTCCTCGGCACCCAGGCCCTGGCCTATGGTGCAGAGGCGCTGTCACCGGTCTATTCGCAGCGTTCCCTGGCGGACCAGATCGCCAGCTACAACGATCCGGCCGTGCCCTTCTACAGCCTGCAGGATTACCCCCAGTCCCTGCCGTTCTACCTCAACCGCACCCTGACGGTCGTCGCCTACGAGGGCGAGCTGGAATTCGGCGTGGACCAGGAGCCGGGCAAGTGGATTTCGGACATGGACGTTTTTGCCGCACAATGGCGTACCGACAAGCAGGCCCTGGCGGTGATGCCGCCGGAGACCTATGACGCGCTGGTGAAGGAGGGATTACCCATGACCATCATCGGTCGCGATCCGCAACACGTCGCCGTGAGGAAGCCATGAACCTGATCAGTTTCCTGCTGGTGTTCACCGGCGTAATGCTGAACGCCGCGGCTCAGCTGCTGCTCAAGGCCGGCGTCAAGGACGTGGGCGTCATCAAGTTGGATGCATCCAACATCTTTTCCGCCGGCATGAAGCTCGCCTTCGAGCCCCATATCCTGGGTGGGCTCACCTGCTACGTCGTCAGTGTGGGGATCTGGATCCTGGCTCTGTCCCGGGTTCAGGTGAGCATCGCCTATCCCATGCTTTCCCTGGGTTACGTGGTCACGGCCCTGATCGCCTGGGCTTTCATGGGCGAGGCGGTCAATGCCATGCGGCTGACCGGCATCGCCGTGATCATCGTCGGCGTATTCCTCGTGGCCCGCAGCTAAGGCTTATATATAGATGAGCAACAACTACCTCCCCTTCACCCGGCCGACGTTGGACGAAGACACCATCCAGGGCGTGGCCGAGGTGCTGCGCTCCGGCTGGATCACCTCCGGTCCCATGGTCGAGCAATTCGAAAAGGGCCTCACGGAATACCTGGGCGGACAGCGCTTCCTGCGCACCTACCTGCACGCCACCGGTGCCATGGAAGAGGCCCTGGTGATGGCCGGCATCGGTCCCGGGGACGAGGTCATCGTTCCGGCCATGACCTTCGCCGCCACTGCCAACGTGGTGGTGCGCGTCGGCGCGAAACCGGTGCTGGTGGACGTGGACCTCAGGAGTCGCGCGCTGCTCCTGGACCAGGCCGCCGCCGCCGTCACGCCCAAGACCCGCGCCATCATGCCGGTGCATCTGAACGGCATGGCCGCGGATCTGGACGGCGTCTACGCTCTCGCCAAGAAGCACGGTCTCCGTGTCATCGAGGACGCGGCCCAGGCCATCGGCACCGAATATAAAGGCCGACGCGTCGGTTCCTTCGGGGACATCGTGGTATTCAGTTTCCACGCCAACAAGAACCTCACCACCATCGAAGGCGGT
>DATGHI010000070.1:0-2200 GCA_035308065.1 Gammaproteobacteria bacterium
GACCGCGTCACGCAGGCCGGACTTCTGCTGCCGCGGCAGATCCACCTGGGTGATATCGCCGGTGACCACAGTGCGTGAGGCGAAACCGATGCGCGTCAGGAACATCTTCATCTGCTCGATGGTGGTGTTCTGCGCCTCGTCGAGGATGATGAAGGCCTCGTTCAGGGTGCGGCCGCGCATGAAGGCCAGCGGCGCCACCTCGATGACGCCGCGTTCCATGAGACGCGTGACGCGCTCGAAGCCGAGCATCTCGTAGAGGGCGTCGTAGATGGGACGCAGGTAGGGATCTACTTTCTGGGCCATGTCGCCGGGCAGGAAGCCCAGACGCTCCCCAGCCTCCACTGCAGGGCGCACCAGCACCAGGCGCCGCACCTGGTCGCGGTTCAAGGCCGCCACGGCGCTCGCCACGGCCAGGTAGGTCTTGCCGGTGCCGGCCGGGCCGATGCTGAAGTTGAGATCATGGCTGGCGATGTTGTGCAGATAGTGGCGCTGGTTAGGGCCGCGGCCCCGGATACGCCCCTGCTTGGTGTCGATGCCAGGATCGTCACCCCGTTCCTCCGTCGGATGCGCGACGCGCTCCGCCAGGGAGGACTGCTGCAGGCTCACGTGCACCTTCTCGCGGCTGATGTGCTCGCTCTCGGTCGCCGAGTAAAGCTCCTTCAACACCTGGGCGGCGGCGGCCACCGCCTCGGCGCTGCCGATGACCCGGAACTGGTTACCGCGGTTGTTGATCTCGACCCCCAGGCGCTGCTCCAGCTGGCGCAGGTGCTCATCGAACTGACCGAAGAGGTTGGCGAGGCGGGCGTTGTCCACCGGCTCCAGGTTGAAGTCGGCTGAGGCCGGCGCTTCTTCGGCGGCCATGCTCAAACCGCCGCCAGCAGATCGGCCGCAAGCCGGCCGCGGTAGGAATTCATCATGGCCTGGGTGATGTCCACTTCCACGAAGCGGCCGATGAGACGTGCGTCGCCGGGGAAGTTCACCCAGCGATTGCACTCAGTCTTGCCTGCCACCTCGCGGTTGTCGCGCCCGGATACGCGCTCGACCAATACCCGCTGCCGGCTACCGACCCGGGCGCGCATGTACGCCTGGCCATGGGCGTGGATGCGCGCCTGCAGGAACTCCAGGCGCCGTACCTTCTCCTCGTGGGGCACATCGTCGTGGTAGTTTGCGGCCGGCGTGCCGGGTCGGCGGCTGTAGATGAAGCTGAAGGCCTGGTCGAAGTGCACCTCCTCGATGAGCTTCAGGCTGCGTTCGAAGTCGCTCTCGGTCTCGCCCGGGAAACCGACGATGAAGTCCGAGGACAGGCTGATGCCGGGGCGCACTTCCCGCAGGCGGCGGATCTTCGTCTTGTACTCGAGCGTCGTGTGGCCGCGCTTCATGGCGGCCAGGATGCGGTCCGAGCCACTCTGCACCGGCAGGTGCAGGTAGTCGGCGAGCTTCGGCGTCGTGGCGAACGCCTGGATGAGCCGGTCCGAGAATTCCAGCGGATGCGAGGTGGTGAAGCGGATGCGCTCGATGCCGTCAAGAGCCGCGATGTATTCGATGAGCAGTGCAAGATCGGCGATCCCGCCAGCGTGCATGGGTCCGCGGTAAGCATTCACGTTCTGGCCCAGGAGTGTGACTTCCTTCACACCCTGCTCTACCAGCTCTGCTACTTCGGCGAGGACATCATCAAATGGCCGGCTCACCTCCTCGCCGCGGGTGTAGGGCACCACACAGAAGCTGCAATACTTGCTGCAGCCCTCCATGATGGAGACGAAGGCGTTGGCGCCTTCGGCGCGAGGGGGCGGGAGCTTGTCAAATTTTTCGATCTCGGGGAAGGACACGTCCACCACCGGGCGGCGGGTGCGGCGCGCCTCGTCCAGCATCGCCGGCAGGCGGTGCAGGGTCTGGGGGCCGAACACCAAGTCCACGAAAGGGGCGCGCTTGATGATACCGCCGCCCTCCTGGCTCGCGACGCAGCCGCCGACGCCGATCACCACCTGCGGGCGCGCGGCCTTGAGCGGCCGCCACAGGCCCAGTTGCGAGAACACCTTTTCCTGGGCCTTCTCCCGCACCGAGCAGGTGTTGAGCAGCAGCACATCTGCCTCCTCCGGGGTCTCCGTGAGGCTGTAACCGTCGGCCGCCGCCAGCACCTCGAGCATCTTCGCGGAGTCGTACTCGTTCATCTGGCAGCCGAACGTCTTGATGTAGAGCTTCG
>DATGHI010000071.1:0-7241 GCA_035308065.1 Gammaproteobacteria bacterium
GCCGATCATCACGATCGCATGGGTATCCGAATCGTTGTTGAACAACGTGATCGCGTCCGTGAACGACGTCCCGATGATCGGATCGCCGCCGATGCCGATGCACGTCGATTGTCCGATGCCCAGCCCGGTGAGTTGCCCCACGGCTTCATAGGTCAGCGTGCCCGAGCGCGACACCACGCCCACGTGTCCAGGCTTGTGGATATGCCCCGGCATGATGCCGATCTTGCACTCTCCGGGGGTGATGATGCCGGGGCAGTTGGGTCCGATGAGCACGCAGGCCTTGTCCCGGATGGCAGCTTTGACCTTGATCATGTCGACCACCGGGATGCCCTCGGTGATGCAGACGATGACCTGGATGCCCGCGTCCGCGGCTTCCAGGATGGCGTCCGCCGCGAAGGCAGCTGGCACGTAGATCATGCTGGCCTCGGCGCCGGTCTGTTTGACGGCGTCGTGCACGGTGTTGAACACTGGCCGGTCGAGGTGCTTCTCGCCACCGCGGCCCGGGGTCACGCCGCCCACCAGCTTGGTGCCGTAGGCGATGGCTTGTTCCGAGTGGAAAGTACCCTGCTTACCCGTGAAGCCTTGGCAGATGACTCGGGTCTTCTTGTTTACGAGGATGCTCATTAGCTTGCTCTCGATTACTTGATCGATGCGACGACTTTCTTGGCTGCGTCGGTGAGGTCATTGGCGGGGATGATGGCGAGGCCGCTCTGGGCGAGCAGCTTCTTGCCCTGCTCCACGTTTGTGCCCTCGAGCCGCACCACCACCGGCACCCGCACACCCACGCCCTTGACCGCGTTGATGATGCCTTCCGCGATCAGGTCGCAGCGCACGATGCCGCCGAAGATGTTCACCAGGATCGCCCTCACCGATTTGTTGGAGAGGATCAGGTTGAAGGCCGCGGTCACGCGCTCAGTGGTGGCACCGCCGCCCACGTCCAGGAAGTTGGCGGGCGTGCCGCCATGCAGTTTGATGATGTCCATGGTCGCCATGGCGAGGCCCGCGCCGTTCACCATGCAGGCGATGTCGCCGTCCAGCGAGACGTAGTTGAGGTCGTGCTGGCGCGCCGTGCTTTCGCGCTCGTCCTCCTGGCTCGCGTCGCGCATCGCCGCGAGCTTGGGCTGGCGGTAGAGGGCGTTGTCATCCAGGTTGAGTTTGGCGTCCAGGGCCAGCACGCGGCCGTCGGTGGTGACGATCAGCGGATTGATCTCGACCAGGCTCGCGTCGCGCTCCATGAACAGCTTATAGAGACCCTCGACAATCTTGCCGAAAGCAGCCATGTGTTCCTTGCTGGTGAGCCCGAGGCCGAAGGCCAGCTCGCGCACCTGATTGGGCTGCATGCCGGTGGCCGGATGCACCCACACGCGGAATATCTTTTCGGGAGTCTTGGCTGCCACTTCCTCTATGTCCATGCCGCCGGCGGCGGAAGCCATGAACACCAGCTGTTCGCGGTTGCGATCCACCAGCACCGAAAGGTATAGCTCGCGCGCGATGTCGGAACCTGCCTCGACGATGACGGCATTGATGGGCAGGCCTTCGGGACCTGTCTGATGGGTGTGCAGGTGCTTGCCGAGCATACCTTCGGCGGCGGCGCGTACCTCATCCACTGAACGGCACAGCTTCACGCCGCCCGCCTTGCCGCGCCCGCCGGCGTGCACCTGGGCCTTGACCACCCACAGCCCGCCGCCCAGCGACTGGGCCGCAGCCGCGGCCTCGGCTCCGCTTTTGGCGGGAGTGCCGCGGGGCACCGGAATGCCGTATTCTGCAAACAGTTGTTTTGCCTGGTATTCGTGCAGGTTCATTTGGCTTGGGGGAGTTGGGGATGGATGGGAAAGGCGCTATTTTGAAGCAAAGCCCCCGTGTAAGCAAAGGCGATGGCCGAGACGGCATGAACACCACCTTGAACACCGAATTGCATACGGATGAAGTCACGCCTCCCGGCGACGAACAGGCCTGGCGGCTGCTCAACGTCGTCAACCTGTTCCGCATGGTGGTCGGTGGACTCGTGGTGGCGTTGTTCTTCAGCGACAAGAGCCCGCGCCTCTTCGGCGACGTCTTCCCGGGCCTGTTCTTATGGACGGGCATCATGTATTTCAGCTTCAGTGCGCTCGCGAGCTTCACGGTGCGCGCGCGCCGCCCCGGCCTCGAATTGCAAATCTATACCCAGCTGGCGGGCGACATCACCGCCGTGGTACTGCTGATGCACGCCAGCGGCGGCGCCGCCAGCGGTCTGGGCAGCCTGCTGTTCATCACAGTCTCGGCCAACAGCGCGCTCATGACACGACGCATGAGCATCGCGTTTGCGGCCATCGCCACCCTCGCCATCCTCAGCGAACAGGGCATCGCTATCGTCTACGGCACAGCCGAACAGACCGGTTATGCTCAGGCGGGCGTCATCGGCCTGATCCTCTTCGTCGGCGCGCTTGTGGCACAGTTCGTGGGCCGCCGCCTGCGTGAGAGCGAGGCCTTGGCCGAACAGCGCGGCCTCGACCTCGCCGACCTTTCCGAGATCAACGAATACGTGATCCAACACATGCGCACCGGAGTGCTGGTGGTAGACGAAAGCAACCACATCCGCATGCTCAACAGCGCCGCTGCCGAGACCCTGCGCGCCCCCGCCTACCTGCGCGAGCCGCTGGCTTCCGTGGCGCCGCGCCTCGAGGGCGAGCTGCGGGCCTGGCGTAACGGTGAATCGCGGCGACCCTCCGCCGTGGTGTCGCCCGAAGGCCGGCCGCTGATCGCGCATTTCGCCAGCATCGGCCGCAACCGCGCAGGCGGTGCGCTCGTCTTCCTGGAGGACGCGAGTACCGTCGCCGAACAGGTGCGGCAGATGAAACTCGCGACTCTGGGCCGGCTCACGGCGAGCATCGCCCACGAAATCCGCAATCCGCTGGCGGCGGTCAGCCACGCGAACCAGTTGCTCGCCGAGTCGCAGCAGATCCACGGCGAGGACCGGCGCCTCACGGAGATCATCCACGAGCACTCGGCGCGCATGGAGCGTATCGTGGAGAACATACTGCAGCTTTCGCGCCGCGACAGTACCCGCGCCGAGGAGCTGGATGTCATGGGCTGGCTCAAGGACTTCATCGGCGAATTCCGCGACCGGCATGAGCTTCAAGGACAGACGCTGATGCTGCGCGTCGAGGATGGGCACATGCCGCACATGCGCGTGGACCCCACTCATCTGCACCAGATCATGTGGAACCTGTCGGAGAACGCACTGCACCATGGACGCAAGGGCGCCACCGACGGCAGCCCACGCATCGAATTTCGCATCGGCCCCATCGCCGCCACCGGCGCCGGCTATATCGAAGTCCTGGATCGGGGCCCCGGCGTGCCGCCGGACATGGCTGAGCACATCTTCGAGCCTTTTTATACCTCCGACCCCCGCGGCACAGGCCTGGGGCTTTTCATCGCGCGGGAACTCTGCGAATGTAACCGCGCCCGCCTGTCCTACGCGCCCCGTCCCCAGGGCGGCAGTTGTTTCCGCATCGAGTTTGATGCGTCCGAAGGATGGTTGACCTGAGCATGCGCAAGCCCCTGGCCTTGGTCGTGGACGACGAACCTGCGATCCGCGAACTCCTGAACCTGACGCTCACGCGCATGGAGGTGGGTTGCGTACTCGCGGCCGACCTCACGGAAGCCCGCGCCCTACTCCGGTCCCAGCCGGTGGACCTGTGTCTCACGGACATGAAGCTACCCGACGGCAGCGGGCTCGAGCTCGTGAGCTACATCCAGCAGCATCTTGCGCAGATCCCCGTGGCCGTGATCACCGCCCATGGCAACGTGGAATCGGCGGTTCAGGCGCTCAAGAACGGCGCCTTCGATTTCGTCTCCAAGCCCGTCGACCTCAACGCGCTGCGCAGCCTGGTCAGCACTGCGCTCAAGCTGCGCGAGCGACGTGCCAGCGGCGAAGGCCGTGGTGTGCCGCGCCTACTAGGCCGTTCACCGGCCATCGAGCAGGTGCGCACCATGATCGCCAAGGTGGCGCGCAGCCAGGCGCCGGTACACATCAGCGGTGAATCCGGCACCGGCAAGGAACTGGTAGCGCACCTCATCCACGATAATGGTGCACGCGCCGAAGGACCGTTCGTGGCCGTGAACTGCGGCGCCATCCCCACCGAGCTCATGGAAAGCGAGTTCTTCGGCCACAAGAAGGGCAGCTTCACCGGGGCCGTCGCCGACAAGGACGGGCTGTTCCAAGCGGCCCAGGGCGGCACCTTGTTCCTAGACGAGGTCGCCGACCTGCCGCTGCACATGCAGGTGAAGCTGCTGCGCGTCATCCAGGAAAAGGCCATCCGCGCCGTCGGCGCGCAGCGCGAGATGCCGGTGGACGTGCGCATCCTGTCCGCCACGCACCGGCCCCTGGCCGAATTGGTGCGCACCGGCAAGTTCCGCGAGGACCTCTATTACCGCATCAACGTCATCGAACTGCGGGTCCCGCCGTTGCGGGAGCGCCCGGAGGATCTCCAGGTATTGGCGGACCACATCCTGGAGCGGCTCGCCCGCTCCATGCAACGCAAGCCGGTGGGGCTTGCACCGGATGCGGCCGCCGTACTGCGTACCTATCCGTTCCCAGGCAACGTACGGGAGCTGGAGAACGTACTGGAGCGTGCCATGACGCTGGCGGAAGGCAACAGCATCCACGCCGCAGACATACACCTGCAGGCGCCGCCATCCAAGCCCGATGCCTCCGACCCCATTACCGTCCCGCCTTCCCAGCCACTGGGCAAGCACCTAGGAGACGTGGAGAAGGAGGCCATCCGCAAAGCCCTGGAGCAGACCCGCTACAACAAGACCGCCGCCGCCAAGCTCCTGGGCATGAGCTTCCGGCAACTGCGCTATCGCATAAAGAAGCTGGGTCTCGAGTAAACCGGTCCTGCCGACGCAGGGCTGGTGTCCAGGACTGACAGGGATTGTCAGCAAGTGACACGAAGCGTATCAGCCCGAGCTTGCGAAGCGCCGGTTTCCCGGCAATCAGGTTTGGCATGCAAGTTGCATACTATTAAAGCAGGAGTGTAAAGTCATACCCTCCAAATTTGCTTGACCGCCCACACCTCGAGGAGTCTATCCATGAAGACGTTACAAAAGGGTTTTACCCTTATCGAATTGATGATCGTGATCGCGATCATCGGCATCTTGGCGGCCATCGCCATCCCGGCCTACCAAGACTACATCGCCCGCTCGCAGATGTCGGAAGGCATCCAGCTGACAGGTGGCGGTGAAGTCGGCCTATCCGAGTTCTTCCAGAACAATTCCCGTTGGCCCGGGCAGCTGCAGTCCGTCTATAGCACCGCCACCTCCAAGGGTCCGGCGGGCCGCTATACTCTGACAGTGCTGCAGTCCAAGACGGCCCCGGTCACCGGCACTGCCCCGTCGTACGGCATTGAAGCCACGATGAAGAGCACCGGTGTGAACTCCCACATCGCTGGCTCAACTGTCGAGATCTGGACCCTCGACGGCGGCAACACCTGGCACTGCGGCCCAGGCATAGACACTCCCGCCGTACTGCCCAAGTACCTGCCGGCTTCCTGCCGCGATACCAGCCCTTACTGATATCCGATTTCGGCAAAAAGAACCTATGCCCCGCGCAAGCGGGGCATAGTTTTTTGGACCTTCGATAACGGACACCGGTCGAGACCATGAGCTACCGCTGGAAGCTCCTCTGCGCCTGGTGCGCGCTGTTGGCCCTCGGGTTCGCGGTCTACGCCGCCGGACTCTCGGGTTACTGGGTATTCGACGACTTCCATAACATCGTCGAGAACAGCTCGCTCACCGAGCACAGTCTCGACAAGGCCCATATCGTCGCCCTACTGACTTCGTCTGACGCGGGCATCCTGCACCGCCCGCTCAGCACCTTGAGCTTCTACGTGGACGGCTACTGGTTCGGACTCTCGCCCTGGGCCTTCAAGCTCACTAACATCCTGATCCACCTCGCCGCCGGCCTCTGCTTCGCGGGTATGGGACGATGCCTGCTGGGCCTCTATCGCCGCCGCTACGCGCCTGCCTGGGAACCGTGGCGTGTGGATGCGATTGTGCTCGCCGCCACCGCTGTATGGCTGGTACACCCCCTCAACCTGACGGCGGTACTCTACGTGGTGCAGCGCGAGACCTCACTCTCGGCGCTGTTCAGCGCCCTTGCCGTCTGGTCCTATCTCTGGGGACGCCGTCGCCAGTTGGAAGGGCGTTCCGCGGCCTGGATCCTCTGGGGACTCACGCCGTTCGTCATCCTACTTGGCCTCGCCTGCAAGGAGAATGCCGCCTTGGTGCCGCTGCTCCTGGGTGTGATCGAGTTCACGCTGCTGCGTTTCGAGGGGCGGGACGGACGCGTGAGCCGCCAGCTCCAGGCTTACTTTGGTGTTTTCCTGGCGTTACCCGCGCTCCTCGGCCTCGTCCTACTGCTGCGCGGTTCACCGCTGCTCCTCGGCGGGTACGCCATCCGCGACTTCGGTCCCACCGAGCGGTTCTTGACCGAATGCCGGGTGCTGTTTTCCTACCTCCACTGGGCCGCCTTCCCGGACCTGCGCCAGCTCGGCCTCTATCACGACGATGTGACGGTCTCCCGCGGCCTGCTGGAGCCCTGGACCACGTTGCCCGCCGTGGCCGGCGTCCTCGGCCTCGTCGCCGGAGCAGTGTGGCAACGCCGTCGGCTGCCCCTGCTCAGCTTCGGTATCCTGTGGTTCTTCGCCGCACACCTGATGGAATCGAGCATCCTGCCGCTCGAACTCGTGTTCGAGCACCGCAACTATGTGCCGCTCTATGGCCTGCTGCTCGGCATCGCGGGCACAGCCGGTGGCATCCCGCTCGAGGGCACGCGCAAGCGGGGGCTAGGCCTCATCGCGGTGCTGGTGGTGGTGCTGTTCGCGGGGCTCACGGCCCTCCGGGCCAGCGAATGGCGTTCGCCGCTGGCTTTCGCCGTATACGAAGCCGGCCACCACCCCGGTTCCTCGCGCGCCCAGTACGAGGTGGGCTCGCTCTATTCAGCGTTCGTGTTGGATGGGCAGCCCCAGCTCGCCGCGCAGGCCGAGGAGGCCATGTTGAAGGCCAGGGCTCTGGACCCGGGAAGCATCTCCGAGGACATCTCCCTGGCCATGACCTTCACTCACCTGAAGCAGGACAGTAAGGCCCGTGCCTACCTGGCGGACGCCGCGGAGCGCGCCGCCAAAGACATCCCCAATGCAGAGACCCAGGCCGCCCTGCAGACCGCCACTACCTTCGACAGGAGCAAGGAACACCTGCCG
>DATGHI010000072.1:0-4412 GCA_035308065.1 Gammaproteobacteria bacterium
AGAGCCGGCCACCACCGCCACGCCCGCATCCACCAGCAGCCGTTCGCAGAGCTCGATGTCGTCCTTGAACTTGAAACGGCGCAGCACCTCGGAGAAATCCGGGAAAGCGTAGAACGTGCCGTCGGCCGGCAGCACCCGCACGTCGGGCATGGCCTTCAGGGTCTTGTGCACGTACTCGTGCCGCTCGCGGTAGGCACGGCACATGATGCGCACGCATTCCTGGTCGCCGGTGAGGGCGGCCTCGGCCGCCGCCTGGGAGATGGACGAGGGGTTGGAGGTGCTCTGGGACTGCACGTTGCCCATGGCCTTGATGATCTCGAGGGGCCCGCCGGCGTAGCCGATGCGCCAGCCGGTCATGGCATAGGCCTTGGAGGCGCCGTTCAAAACCAGGGTGCGCTCGTAGAGGTCCGGGCAGCACATGAGGATGTTGCAGAACGGCTCGCCGTGCCAGGTGAAGGGCTCGTACATGTCGTCGGTGGCGATAAGCACGCCCGGGTGTCGGCGCAGCACCTCGCCGAAGGCCAGGAGTTCCGCGCGGCGGTAGGCCATGCCGGTGGGGTTCGAGGGGCTGTTGATCACCACCAGCCGGGTGCGCTTGCTGATGGATTTCTCCAGCTGCTCCGGGGTGAGCTTGTAATGCTGGTTCGGCCCGGCGTAGGGCATCACCGCCTTGCCGCCGGCGATCCGCACCATGTCGGGGTAGGACACCCAGTAGGGCGCCGGCACCACCACCTCGTCGCCCGGGTTCACCACCGCCTGGCAGAGGTTGAAGAAGCTCTGCTTGCCGCCGGAAGACACCAGTATCTGCTTGGGCTCGTAGCCGAGGCCGTTATCGCGTTTGAATTTCTCGACGATGGCGCGTCTGAGGGAGAGCGTGCCTTCCACCGCCGTGTACTTGGTCTGGCCGGCCTTGATGGCGCGGATGGCGGCCTCCTTTATATGCTCCGGAGTGTCGAAGTCCGGTTCGCCGGCGCCCAGGCCGATGATGTCCTTGCCCTGGGATTTGAGTTCCGCGGCGCGCGCGGTGACCGCGAGCGTGGGCGAGGGCTGAAGTCGCGCGACGCGTTCGGAGAGTGCCATGTTCAAGGGGTGCTCCATCAAAACGGGCGAGGCGGTATCATGATAAGTTTAACCCAGCCCCCTGCCTATGAGCGACGCATTCAGACTCACCGCGGATTACCAGCCCGCCGGCGACCAGCCGGAGGCCATCGCCATGCTCACGGACGGGCTCAAGAACGGCCTGGCGCGGCAGACACTGCTCGGCGTCACCGGCTCCGGCAAGACCTTCAGCATCGCCAACGTCATCCAAGCCCTGCAGCGGCCGACGCTGGTGCTCGCCCCCAACAAGACCCTGGCGGCCCAGCTCTACGGCGAGTTCAAGGCGTTCTTCCCGGAGAACGCGGTGGAGTACTTCGTCTCCTATTACGACTACTACCAGCCTGAGGCCTACGTCCCGTCCTCCGACACCTATATAGAGAAGGACGCCTCCATCAACGAGCACATCGAGCAGATGCGGCTCTCGGCCACCAAGGCCATCCTGGAGCGGCCGGACACCATCATCGTGGCCACCGTGTCCGCCATCTATGGCCTGGGCGACCCCAATTCCTACCTCAGCATGGTGCTGCACATCAGCCGCGGCGAGAAGATAGACCAGCGCAAGGTCCTGCGCCGCCTGGCGGAGATGCAGTACATCCGCAACGACCTGGACTTCTCCTCCGGCACCTACCGGGTGCGCGGCGAGGTCATCGACATCTTCCCGGCGGAATCGGACCGGGAGGCCCTGCGCATCGAACTCTTCGATGACGAGGTGGAATCCCTGAACCTGTTCGACCCTCTCACGGGGGCCGTTATCCGGCCGGTGCCGCGCTATACCGTGTATCCCACCAGCCACTACGTGACCCCGCGCAGCACCCTGCTGGAGGCCATCGACAAGATCAAGGCGGAGCTCAAGCCGCGCCTCGACGAGCTGCGCAAGGCCAACAAGCTGGTGGAGGCCCAGCGCCTGGAGCAGCGCACCCTTTTCGATCTGGAGATGATGGCGGAGATCGGCTACTGCAGCGGCATCGAGAACTACTCGCGTCACCTGTCCAACCGCAAGGCCGGTGAGCCGCCGCCGACCCTGTTCGACTACCTGCCGCCCAACGCCATGCTGGTCGTCGACGAGAGCCACGTGACCATCCCGCAGCTCGGCGGCATGTACAAGGGCGACCGGTCCCGCAAGGAGACCCTGGTGGAGTACGGCTTCCGCCTGCCTTCGGCCCTGGACAACCGGCCGCTGCGCTTCGAAGAATGGGAGGCCCGTGCTCCCCAGACCATCTTCGTCTCCGCCACCCCGGGTCCATACGAGAAGCGCATGGCGGACCAGACGGCGGAGCAAGTGGTAAGGCCCACGGGCCTCGTGGACCCCATGGTGGAAGTGCGGCCTGTGCGTACCCAGGTCGACGACCTCCTGTCGGAGGTGCGCCTCCGGGCCCAGCGCAACGAGCGGGTGCTGGTCACCACCCTCACGAAGCGCATGGCCGAGGACCTGACGGAGTATTTCGCCGAACACAGCGTGAAGGTGCGTTACCTGCACTCCGACATCGAGACCGTGGAGCGCACCGAGATCATCCGCGACCTGCGCCTCGGCGTCTTCGACGTGCTGGTGGGCATCAACCTGCTGCGCGAGGGCCTGGACCTGCCGGAGGTGTCGCTGGTGGCCATCTTGGATGCGGACAAGGAGGGCTTCCTGCGCTCCGAGGGCTCGCTCATCCAGACCATCGGCCGTGCCGCGCGCAACGTCAGCGGCCGGGCCATCCTCTATGCCGAGCAGGTGACGGGCTCCATGCGGCGCGCCCTGGACGAGACCGACCGTCGCCGCGCCAAGCAGATCGCCTACAACGAAGCCCACGGCATCACGCCGCTTGGGATACAGAAGGCGGTGGCGGACGTCATGGAAGGCGCCCGTGCCTATCCCGCCGGTGGGCGTGCTCCTATGCTCAAGGCGGCGGACGAACGCGGCCGCTACGAGGCCATGGCGCCGGACAAGCGCCTCAAGCTCATGAAGCAGCTGGAACAGGAGATGCACAAGCATGCGCGGGACCTGGAGTTCGAGGACGCGGCGCGGCTGCGCGACCAGATACGCCGCCTGCAGGAGATAGACATGGGCTTGCCGGAGGCGAAAACCGGCTAACGCCTTGAAGAAAAAGGGTGTTTCCGGTATCGTCTGCACCCTGATTTTGCAGGCGCGTAGCTCAGCTGGTTAGAGCACCACCTTGACATGGTGGGGGTCGTTGGTTCGAGTCCAATCGCGCCTACCAAATAACAATCAACAAGATACAAAAGCCTACCGTTGAGTTGCTGATTAGTTCCTGCAAAGGCCTCGCATGCAGCGGGTTCAAATATCCACGCGGTTAGCAACGCTTGCGAGCGAGGCCAAGCTCCTGCTGCACCCGTATACGGTCTTGGTGCTGGTGGCGCTCGCGGTTTGGTTGCCGGATGGATTCAACATCGGTCCCGTCAATGACGGCTGGGTGACCCTCAAAGACGCCAACGCGCTGATTCTCCCGTTTGGCCTGCGTGTCCTGCAGGTGGTTCCGCAAGCACTCGGCCTGCTCCTGACGCCCGGCAGTTTCATCGGCTGGCAGGCGCTTTTGTTCGTGTTCACCGCGTCTCGGGGCATCCTGGTGTTCGAGATCATCGCGAGGCTGATCCCGAACGAGCGTCGCCTCGCCCTTGCCTGCGGATTGCTGGCCGTCTTCCACCCTGCCGATACCGTTGATTTCTGGGTGGACGGCAGCAATGTGGACATGGCGCTCGCCCTGGCCCTTTCCGCTTGCCTCGCTGCGCTCATGCACTTGCAGACCGGCAGCCGCCAATCCCTGCTGGCCGTGTTTTTGTTCCAACTTGCATGTTGTTTTACCTATCCCGGTTACCTGCTCGTCCTCATCGCCTTCCCGGTATGCATATGGCTGTTGCAATGGTGGCAGACTCGCCGTGCGAGCGTCGTCTACCTGTTGAAGACCACTTCCGGCGTGCTTGTTGTTACAGCTTTGGTGTTGTTTGAGAGCAAACAGGGCGCGGGCCGCGAGGGATATCTGTGGGATCCGGATGTCCATAGGACCCTCAGTGGCTACGGGCTACAACTCAAATGGATATTCCTGTCCGTCGTCCGCATGTTGCAGGGTGCGCAACTGACATACCTGTTCTGGGGCCTCTTGCCCGCCGTCTTTGCGTACACGGTCGCCCACAAGATGGATTCATCCCACGATGAGCCACGCCCATGGCGATACCATGCCGGTCTCGCAGCGATGTTCCTCCTGCTGGCGGCGGCGGCGTATTTCCCGTACGCGGTGACTACGATGCGCCCGGGTCACAACCGGCAGATGCTGGCCGCAGGTCTTTTCATATTCATGGCGCTGCTGCTGCCGCTG
>DATGHI010000073.1:0-4359 GCA_035308065.1 Gammaproteobacteria bacterium
ACGCCCATGGCCGACGACGGCCGGGTGGATTTCGCCGCCCTTGACGCCTTGCTCGACTGGCACCTGGCCGAAGGCACGGATGCGATCGTCGCCGTCGGCACCACCGGCGAGTCTCCGACGCTTGAGGCCGAGGAGCACCTCGAGGTGGTGGCACGTTGCGTCAAGCGCCTAGCCGGGCGCTTGCCGGTCATCGCCGGCACGGGATCCAACTCCACCACCCATGCCGTGGCCCTGAGCCGCCGCGCCCAGGACACGGGAGCCGATGCGCTGCTGACCGTGGCGCCGTACTACAACAAACCCGGGCAGGAGGGGCTCTACCGGCACTTCCGCGCCATCGCCGAGGCGGTGTCGGTGCCGGTGATCCTATATAACGTGCCGAGCCGGACCATCACCGACATCCTGCCGGAGACCGTGGAGCGCCTGGCGGAGCAATCCAACATCATCGGGATCAAGGAAGCCACCGGCGACCTCAGGCGCGGCGCGGACATCCGCCGCCGCTGCGGCGAGCGCTTCCTGCTCATCAGCGGCGACGACGCCACCGCCCGGGAGTTCATCCTGCAGGGGGGGCAGGGGGTGATTTCTGTCACTGCCAACGTGGCACCGGCTGCCATGCACGCCATGTGCCTGGCCGCGCGCAACGGCGACGCCGCCAGGGCCGCCGCCATCGACGCTGAGCTCGCGCCCCTGCATAAGGCGCTTTTCTTGGAGAGCAACCCCATCCCCGTGAAGTGGGCGCTGGCCGAGATGGGCCGCATCCCGCCGGGTATCCGGTTACCGCTTACGCCACTCGCGGGCGTGCATCATACGACCCTGCGTGCGGCCCTCAGGGCCTCCCACGCCCTGGCCTAGACCTTTCCTTATACCTAAGGCAAACGATGAAGAACCCTTTCCTGGTGCTCACACCCTGCCTGCTCGCATGTAGCCTCTTAGCCGGGTGCAGCAGCGGACCGGCCTGCGGCGATACGCATCCCTACACCCAGAGCATCGCGGGACCGCGTCTCAAGGCGCCCCCCGGGCTGACTCTGCCGGCGCCGGACCCGGCGTATGTCATCCTGCCGCCATCCACCACGTCGCCCGCCGCTACACCTGCGAGCGGCGCCTGTATGGTGAACCCGCCCAACGTGCTGCCCCCGCCGGCTCTGACCAAGGTCAAACCCGTATCTGCCGCGCCGGTGAAGAGCGCAGAGCCTGCGGCCACGCCGCCGCCGTCCGCGGCCAGCCACGCCCCGCCGCCGGTTGCGGCGGGTAGGTCTATGGAGTAACCTGCCGCGCCTTTTGAGAGCGATATGAGGCAGAAGGAAAGGTATTTCAGTATTTCGGAGAGGTGTCCGAGTGGTTTAAGGAGCACGCCTGGAAAGTGTGTATACGGCTAACACCGTATCGCGGGTTCGAATCCCGCCCTCTCCGCCAGTTTAGATTGTGCTAAGAACTTGGAAGTTAAGATGCGGCGAGGGGCGGTACTACGTCCCAGTGATCTCCCGGCTCGGCCGCTTCGCTCCTGCTACGCTGGCGGTCCAGGGCGGACTTCCATGTCCGCCCGTGCGAAGCAGTGCTTCGCGCCCCTGTCACGCGCTCGCCGGTTTAGAGGTTTGGATCTAGAGTTCAATGGCAGCCTGCGCCGGCCCCCCGGCAGCGACGCGCTGCGAATCCCGCCAGGCCCGGAAGGGAGCAACGGTAGCAGAGGCTTCGCGGGCCGGATCGGGCTGACGCAGGCGGCCACCCTCGCCTGCGGGGTCTGTTAAAGTAGCCCCGTATAGCGTCCACACGAGCAGCACGTCGAGCCGGCATGTCCTATCAGGTCCTGGCGAGAAAATGGCGGCCCCGCAACTTCGCGGAAATGGTCGGGCAGGAGCACGTGCTCCGGGCCCTGATCAACGCCCTGGACCATAATCGGCTGCACCACGCCTTCCTGTTCACCGGTACCCGCGGAGTGGGGAAGACCACCATCGCCCGCATCCTGGCCAAGTCCCTGAACTGCGAGACCGGCGTCACTTCCAAACCCTGCGGCCAGTGCAGCGCCTGCCAGGAGATCGACGCCGGACGGTTCGTGGATCTGATCGAGGTAGATGCCGCCTCACGCACCGGCGTCGACGATACCCGTGAGCTCCTGAACAACGTGCAGTACGCGCCTACCCGCGCGCGTTACAAGGTCTACCTCATCGACGAGGTGCACATGCTCTCCAAGAGCGCGTTCAACGCGCTGCTCAAGACCCTGGAGGAGCCGCCGCCGCACGTGAAGTTCCTGCTGGCCACCACCGACCCACAGAAGATCCCGGTGACGGTGCTGTCCCGCTGCCTGCAGTTCAATCTCAAGCGCCTGCCGGAGGGTCTCATCGGCGGCCGACTCAGCCAGATCCTGGACGCGGAGAAAATCCGCCATGAGACCCCTGCGGTGGCCTTGCTGGCCCACGCCGCCGACGGCAGCCTGCGCGATGCCCTGAGCCTCCTGGACCAGGCTATCGCCTTCGGCGGCGGCGAGGTGAAGGATGCGGATGTACGCAGCATGCTAGGCACCATCGAACGCACCCACGTGCGTGTGCTACTGGACGCGCTGGCGGCGCGCAACGGCGCTGCCGTGCTCGCCGCCGTGGCGCAACTGGATGAGCGTGCGCCGGATTATCAACTGGTGCTGGACGAGCTCGCTTCGATGTTGCAGCGCATCGCCGTGGCCCAGACGGTACCGGCCGCCGCTGCTGAATTTGACGAAGCCGAGACCGTCAAGGCTTTGGCGGCGCGCCTGGAGCCCGCAGACGTCCAGGTCTGCTACCAGATCGCCTTGCTCGGCAAGCGCGATCTGGCCCTGGCGCCCTCGCCCCGCGCCGGATTCGAGATGACGCTGCTGCGCATGCTGGCATTCCAGCCCCAAGAGGCGGTGCCTATGCCTGCGTCATCGGGTGGAGGGCGTGCGGTGCCGGATGCCTCTCCCGTACCTGCTACGGCTCCAAAGGAAACACAGGCTGCATTGCGCATCGCAGCGAACACGCCGCCGCAGGACGACCATGCTGTCACCCCCTGGCGTGAACCGGATTGGGCCGTGCTGGTGGAGGCCCTGGGCTTGCGGGGCGCAGCGCAGCAACTTGCGACCCATTGCGCGTATCTGCGCCGCGAAGGCGCGACGCTCCATCTCGCCATCAATGCCGCGCACCGGGAGATGGCCACGGAGCAGCTGGTGGGGCGTCTGGAAGAGGCCCTGTCACGTCATTTCGGTGAGGCCCTGAAGCTGAAGATCCAGCCGGGTAACGGGGTGCTGCAGACCCCGGCGAAGCTCGACGAGAACCGCGAAGCGGAGCGGCTCGAAGCAGCACGCCTAGCGGTGGCGGCGGACCCCAAGATACGCGAGCTCTGTGAGACCTTCGGCACCCAGGTGAATCCGGATCTGGTGAAACCCGCAGACTGAGCGGAGCCTTAGGGGCCGTGACGCCCTCTATATCCTCTACATAACATATGGAGTGACGGCGGATGCGGGGCGGCTTGGGCAATCTCATGAAACAGGCGCAGCAGTTGCAGGACAACATGCGCAAGGCCCAGGAGGAACTGGAACGGCTCGAGGTGGCTGGCCAAGCCGCGGGCGGCAAGGTCACGGTCGCCATGAACGGCAAGCATGAGATCAGACGCGTGCACATCGCACCAGAACTCCTGGCCGGAGACGCGGAACTGCTGGAGGATCTCATGACGGTGGCATTCAACGACGCTGCGATCAAGGTGGAGGCCGCCATGAAGAATCGTTTCGCCGACCTGGGACTGCACTTCGGTAACAAGCTGACTTTTTAGACGCCATGGCCTATACACCCCTCCTGCAAAGACTCGTGGATGCCCTGCGCTGCCTGCCGGGCGTCGGCCCGAAGTCCGCCCAGCGCATGGCGTTCCAATTGCTGGAGCGCAACCGCCCGGGCGCCCTGGCGCTGGCGGAAGCCCTGCAGGCGGCGGCGCAGGGGATCGGGCACTGCGAGCGCTGCCGTATGCTTACCGAAGCGCGGCTCTGCGATGTCTGTACCAGCGCCAAGCGCGACGCCACGCTCGTGTGCGTGGTGGAAACGCCGGCGGACGTGCAGGCCATCGAGAACGCCACCGGCTTCCGCGGTCAGTATTTCGTGCTCATGGGCCACCTCTCGCCGCTGGACGGCATCGGACCGGACGAACTGGGGATGCCGCTGCTGGAGAAGCGTCTGGACGAGGGCGGGGTCGGCGAGTTGATACTCGCGACCAATCCGACGGTGGAGGGCGAGGCCACGGCGCACTTCTTCTCGGAGCTGGTGCGCGCGCGCGGCGTCGCGGCGAGCCGCATTGCACACGGCGTGCCGGTCGGCGGCGAGCTGGAATATGTCGATGGCGGCACGCTGGCCCACGCGATGGCGGGCC
>DATGHI010000074.1:0-5470 GCA_035308065.1 Gammaproteobacteria bacterium
AGGGCGGGATCCTGAGCGCTCAGACCCTGGACGCGGTGGCGCCGTCCGGCAATGCGGACTTCGCCTTCGTGCAGATCAGCGATTCCCACGTAGGCTTCCACCAGGACGCGAACCCCAACGTGCTGGGCACGCTGCAGGAGGCCATCGGCCACGTCAACGGCCTCGCGGCGGCGCCGTCCTTCGTGATCCATACCGGTGACGTGTCGCATCTCTCCAAACCGGACCAGTTCGACACCGCCCAGCAGGCCTTCAAGGGCATCAAGACGGACCAGATGTTCTTCACGCCCGGCGAGCACGACACCATCGGCGACTCGGGTGCCGAATTCTTCAAGCGCTTCGGAGCGGGCAGTTCCGGCAAGGGTTATTACAGCTTCGATTACCGCGGCCTGCACTGCATTGGCCTCGTGAACGTGCTGGACTTCAAGCCGGGTGGACTCGTGACCCTCGGCGATGAGCAGCTGGAGTGGGTGGAGAAGGACCTGAAGCGCGTTTCCTCCAGCACGCCCATCCTGGTGTTCGCCCACATCCCGCTGTGGACGGTGTACGAGCCCTGGGGCTGGGGTACGGCGGATGCGCCCCGGCTCTACAGCTACCTCAAGCGTTTCGGTTCCGTGACCGTGTTGAACGGTCACATCCACCAGATCCAGCAGAAGATCGAGGGCAACATGACCTTCTACACGGCGCGCGGCACTGCTTACCCGCAGCCGCAGCCGGGTGCCGCTCCGAGCCCAGGCCCGTTGACAGTGCCCTCGGGCCAGCTCGCGAGCTATCTCGGGATACGCGAAGTGCGCCATGTGAATGTGAAGGGACCGCTCGCGGTTACCGACACAAGTCTTGCCGTGTAATCCAAATCTAAGAAACCGGAGACCTGACGATGAAGAAGACCATCAGCATCTTGATGCTGGCTGCGGTGACTGCGGCCGTAGTGATCGGATCGGTGAGGGCGGCGGAACCCGCCGCCCCTGCGGCGGGGCCCCAGATCGGCATCATGAATTACAAGTTCGACCCGGCGACCCTCACGGTGCCAGCGGGGACCACGGTCACCTGGGCGAACCACGACGAGGTGCCGCACACCGTCGCCAGCAGCGACAAGCGTTTCACTTCGTCCGGCGCGCTGGATACCGGCGACAGCTATTCGTACAAATTCACGACGCCGGGGACTTACGGCTATTACTGCACCTTACACCCGTTCATGACCGGCAAGATCGTGGTGACCGACGCGCCGTCCGGGAATTAGGGCTGCTTGACGCCTTCGCCCTGGATCTCGGTGGTCCAATGGGTATTGTCGGGCGAAGACTCGATCTTGACGCTCACCTTCGTGGCGGAGGTGTACTGGTAGACGATGCGTTCGTAGTTCTTCTTGCCGCCTTCGTCGCCCTCGCTGTATTCGGTCCAGGTGTTGCCGTCCACGATCATCTTCGAGAGGAAGGGATGGGCGCCGCTGTCGCCCACGGCGTACATCTCGTAGTGCCAGTAGGTCTTGTCCAGGCCGTTCCAGCTGTCCACCACCAGCGACTGTATTTTCTCCCCCGACCAGTCGTTGTCGAAGCTGCACATGAGGAAGAGCTTGTCGGCGGACCAGCTGCAATGCTCGTCCCAGGTGAACGTCCCGGCTTTATCCGTGGGCGTGGCCGCGGTGGTGCCGTGGTAGACCCAGTGGCCCACCTGGGCGTCCAGGGCCTTCAACTGGGGCGCGACAGCGGGGAAGTCGGCGGCGAAGACGGGCGTTGCCAGGACACTCAATATCAACAGTCTCAGGATGGTATGCATGGAGTTTTTTCCTCAGGGTTCGCGGCGTGAATCAGAAGGTATTCGCCCCAACTTGCTGTCAGGGCTGCGCTTGAGCGTGCTGCTGATGAAGGCGCCGGCGGCGAGCAGCTTCGCCATGTCCACACCGGTCTCGATGCCCATGCCTTTTAACATGAACAGCACGTCCTCCGTGGCCACGTTGCCGGTGGCGCCCTTGGCGTAGGGGCAGCCCCCCAAGCCTGAGGTGGAGGAATCCACCACGGCGACGCCCAACTCCAGGCAGGCGTGGATGTTGGCCAGGGCCTGGCCGTAAGTGTCGTGGAAATGCACGGCCAGCTGCTTCATGGGCACCACCGCGGCGGCGGCGGAGAGCATGGCCTGGGCTTTCACCGGTGTGCCGACGCCGATGGTGTCGCCGAGGGAGATCTCATAGCAGCCGATGGCGGCGAGATCCTTCGCGACCCACGCCACGGCCTCAGGTTGGATGGCGCCCTCGTAGGGGCAGCCGATGACGGTGGAGATGTAGCCCCGCACCGGGATGCCGTGCTGCGACGCCATGGCCATCACCGGCTTGAAGCGCTCGATGGATTCGGCGATGGAAGCGTTGATGTTCTTCTGATTGAAGGTCTCGGAGGCGGCGGTGAACACTGCGATCTGCTTCACGCCGGCGGCCAGCGCGCGCTCCATGCCCTTCTCGTTGGGCACCAGCACCGGATACGCGACACCGGGTCTCTTTTTGACGCCCTTGTAGACCTCCTCCGCGTCCGCGAGCTGGGGCACCCACTTGGGGCTCACGAAGCTCGTGGCTTCGATGGTCTTCAATCCCGTGTCAGACAACAAGTCGATGAACCTGATCTTGTCGACGGCGGGGATGACGCCCTTCTCGTTCTGCAGGCCGTCGCGGGGGCCTACTTCAACGATCTTCACGGCTTTCGGGAATCCGTCCATCTAGTGCAGCTACCTTATCTTGCTCCTTCTCCCCTTGGGAGAAGGTGGGGATGAGGGAGCCCTCACCCAGCCCTCTCCCGGAGGGAGAGGGATCTAATCAGTGGGCTTGATATGCGCCAGCGGGGCCTCGGCGTCGACCATCGAACCCGCCTCGAACAGCACCTTCTCGACGGTGCCGGACACGGCGGCTTTCACGGTGTACTCCATCTTCATGCCTTCCAGCACCATCAGTGCCTGGCCGGGCACCACTTTATCACCGGCTTTCACGTGCACCGCCACCACGCGGCCCGGCATGGGGCTCAAGGGATGGGCGGCTTCGTCGGCCACGCGCCCCGCCTTGGGGGTGTAAGGAGTGGTGAGCACGAAGTTGAAGGCCGTCCCATCCAGGTCCACCTGGCAATCTGCCCCGTGGCGCAGCACTTCGGCGGCGTGGCTCTTGCCGCCCAGGGTGATGGTCCACGCGGACCGGCCCATGTGTTCGGCGCCGATCTCGTAATCCTTGCCGTCGAAGGCCAGGGTGAACACCAGCGGACTGCCCGTGGCGGTCACGGCATGTTCGGTGCCGTCGTGCTCGCGTGCCACGAAGCGCAGACCGCGACCGCCGGTGAGGCGCCAGCCGTCCGCCGACCAGGGGCCGCCGTAAGCAGGGCCGTTGAGCCTCCAGAGTTCGTCAGCGATGGCCGCGGCGAGTGCGGTAGGCGTGAGGCGCGGCCGGCCCAGGAGATCCTTCAGGGCCCGTTCGATGAAGCCGGTGTCGAATTTCCCCGCCGCGAATTCGGGATGTCGCGCGATGCCGCGCAGCAGCGGCAGGTTGGTGACCAGGCCGAACACCGCGGTCTGCGCCAAAGCGGCGCGCAGGTGGCCGATGGCCCCGGCACGGTCCTTCCCGTGCACCGTGAGTTTGGCGATCATGGGATCGTAGAAGATGCCGATCTCGTCGCCGCTGCGCACACCCGTGTCCACTCGTACCTCGTCGGCCTGGGACGGATGGAACACCTCGAGGCGGCCGGTGGCGGGCAGGAAGCCCTTGTCCGGGTTCTCGGCGTAGAGGCGCACCTCGATGGCGTGGCCCCGCTGGGCGATCTGGTCCTGGGTGAGCGGCAGCTTCTCGCCGGCCGCCACCCGCAACTGCCATTCCACCAAGTCCTGGCCCGTGGTCTCTTCCGTGATGGGGTGCTCCACTTGCAAGCGGGTGTTCATCTCCATGAAGTAGAAGGAGCGGTCGGCGCCGACGATGAACTCGACGGTGCCGGCGTTCACGTACTTCACGGCCTTGGCGGCGGCCACGGCGGCCTCACCCATCTTCCGGCGCATGGCGTCGTCGAGGAAAGGCGAGGGCGTCTCCTCCAGCACCTTCTGGAAGCGGCGTTGCAGGGAGCACTCGCGCTCGTAGAGGTGCACCACGTTGCCGTGGCTGTCGCCGAACACCTGGAACTCGATGTGGCGGGGCTGCTGGAGGTAACGCTCCAGCAGCACATGGTCGTCGGCGAACGCGGCCTTGGCTTCGCGCCTGGCGCTCTCCAACGCCTCCTTGAACTCGGAAGCGGCGTTCACGATGCGCATGCCCTTGCCGCCGCCGCCGGCCACGGCCTTGATGAGCAGCGGATAGCCGATGCGCTTGGCTTCGGCTTCGAGGGTCTTCAGGCTCTGGTCGTCGCCGTGGTATCCGGGAGTGACCGGCACGTGGGCCTCCTCCATGAGGGATTTCGCCGCGCTCTTGGAGCCCATGAGCTCGATGGCCTCAGGCGTAGGGCCGATGAAGGCGATGCCAGCTTTCTTGCACTCGCGCGCGAACTCGGCGTTCTCCGAGAGGAAGCCGTAGCCCGGATGCACCGCCTCGGCGCCGGTGGCTTTCGCGGCGGCGAGGATCTTCTTCCAGTCGAGGTAGGATTCGGCGGCCTTGGCGGGGCCGATGTGCACCGCCTCGTCGGCCATCGCCACGTGCAGTGCATGGCGGTCGGCGTCGGAATAGACCGCCACCGTGGCGACGCCCAAGCGCTTGCAGCTGTGCATGACGCGGCAGGCGATCTCGCCGCGGTTGGCGATGAGGATCTTCTTGAACATCGGCCTAGTTTAGCTTTTTTGTTATGGACCTTGCGCCTATGCGAGTCAGGCGGGTTTCAGCAGCATCAGAAACAATATGAGGAGCACTATCACCACAGTTGCAAGCTCGCAGGCGAACAGCACCTTATCACGCATGGTTGCCCGGAGGCGGTCGGTAAGCCTGCCTGCCTGGAGCGCCTCGGCTAGCGCCAGATTCACTTTTTGTGCACGCGGTCCCGAGACCACCACGAACGGGACCATGAGCAGCAGCAACCCGATGGCCTCCAGGGCGAAACGCGGCCAATGTTCGAGCCACGCAGTCAGGATCCCGAAGATCACGAGCAGGGCACCGCCTGGCAAGAGCATGAATTTCTCGAAGCGGTGCAGGATGTGCTGCAGCAAAGTCACGGCTTCCAGGTTCGATGAGTTCACAAGCGCCAGACGCAGACCGACGTATCCCGAGAGGCCGCCGATATAGCAGAATGCAAATACGATATGGAGCGATCTGACCAGCAGGAACACGCGGTCACCCATTCGGTCTGTGACAAACGGCTTCGATATTATGTCCGTCGGGGTCCAGTACGAACGCCCCGAAATAATCCTTGTGATAGTGGGGCCTCAAACCCGGGAGGCCGTTGTCTTTGCCGCCGGCAGAGAGTGCGGCCTCATAGAAAGCCTGCACGGCCTTGCGGTCGGCGGCGAGGAACGCCACGTGGGAATGGGTCTTGCC